>JBMTSM010000012.1:0-19143 GCA_049448275.1 Burkholderiaceae bacterium | reverse complement strand
GCCTTGTCAACCGGGTGGTCCATGTCATCAATGATGACGACCAAGCCTTGGAACACAAAGATCACCAGCAGTTGAACGCCAAGGCCGGTCAGCCCGGGTGCCGCCAGCATCACCAACACAAAGTACAGGTTGGCAATGCGGCGCAACCAGGCGTAGAAGGCGGGGTGGTAGCAGACTTGTGTTTTGGTTAAAAACATCGACATGCGTTGCACCAGCACCGCATGAAAAGGTACATCCATGCTGGGGCGGGTTTTGACGACCTCGCGGATGTCGCTCAGTAGGGTGTTGGTCATGGCCTTCATGTCGGCGTATGACAGTTTTTCAACCAAATACAACTCAAGCGCCGCGCGCCACTCGTCAAACGCGGGGGGCTTGCATTTGGGTGCGGTATCGGCGAAGACCGTCTTGAAGTCCACTTCGAAGTTGTGTAGTGCATCCAGCGCGGTGCGGTGCAACTCGGTGATTTCGATTTGTTTGCGCTTCACGATGCCGAAGGTAATGGCCAGTGCGATACCAAACACCGAGCCAACCGCGGTGACGGCGATCATCAATACGGGGCGGTCGAAGAAGTTGTAGAGGTCCCATGGGGTGACGCGGCTGACCTCAACAAATAAAACCCGTAAGCCCAAATGTGCCGCCATGGTGCCAAACACCAAGCTGAATACCGATGCACCAAAGACGTCGCTGATGATGTTGCTGACGCGTAAAAGCTTGACGACCCGCAACAGCCGGAACAAACGCAACAGCACCAGTGTCTCGACGTGTGCGCTGGGTATGACGCCCATGAACACCAAAATAACGATGGCGGATGGCAGGATGGCCAGTGCGTCGCAGACCAAGAAGACCATGCCCCGCCAATCGCTCAAGCGCGTCACCGTGAGCCGCAAGATGAAGTCGACCGTGAAGATCACAAAGATCACACACTCGACCAAGAACATTTGCACGCTGTCGGTGGGGAATAGCGCCGGGTACTCATCCACCAAGAACAAGAAGAAGATCGACGCCACAATCGTGACGGCGATGAGCACCATGTAGCGCTGCCCGAGCGGGGTGGTCGGTTGGGCGAGCTCACGCTCGAGATCGCGGAGGTGCTGCCACCGAGAGCCAAGCGATGGCTTGCTAGTTGGGTTGCTGGTGGACATCTGTTGTCAGAGTTGTAAGCACGCCCTCACCATAAGAGGCAAGGCGTCTGCTCACAAGACAACGTTTGTATTACTTTTTGGCGATCGCTTGGACGCACCGGAACCCAATGTAGACCACGGCTGTATCCATTGGTTTAGTGGCGACGTCGTCTTCGACTTGGCGTTCAGGCCCGTACCACCAAGAGGCGCCGCGTGTGATGGGGGATGGCGTGGCGCCCGAATCCACCCACTCCCAGAGGTTGCCGCCCATGTCCCACAGGCCATTCACGCCGGGCGTGGTTGACATGACAGGCGCGTGCCCGCGACCACGGGTGAGTGCATCGGATGGGATGCTGCGCGCGACCGGGGTGCCACTGCCCAAATGGTTACTGCCCGTGGCTGTGTCGCCGTTGGGGTAGCGGTAGCGCTGGCCGGTTACAAAGGGCGCGGTTGGTTGGGGCCGTTGCTCTTGATACGCGGCATTGACCCACTCCGCATCGGTGGGTAAGCGCTTACCCACGTGTTGGCAAATGGCGCGGGCTTCGTTGAAGGTGAGGTGTGCTGCGGGCTCATTGGCTGCAGCGGGTTGGCCGTAGGGTGCGCGCCAGCTCCAGCCGGGCTTCTGCGTCCATCCGGCTTCATAAACCATGCCGCCGCCTGCGCGCTCAGCTTGGCTGACAAACCCGGTGGCGGTTGCGTACGCTTGTACCTGGCCGACGGTGACCTCGTGTGCATCCCACAGCAAGTTGCCAATGCGTTGTTGCGGCACTTGCGCAGCATGGCCCGATGCCATGCAGGCCGTTAAGAGCGCCGCGCACAACGGCTGACGTGTGGAATGCCATGTGATCATTTCAGCGCATTATGGGCTGCCGCTGCAATGCTTGCCGCATCGACCTGGAAAAAAGCCCGAAGCGCCGCGCGGGTATCGCTGCGCCCAAAGCCGTCGGTGCCCAGCGTGCGGAAAGTGCGGTTGGCTGGCACGTAGGCGCGCACGGTTTCGGGCACGGCCCGCACGTAATCGCTGGCCGCGATGATGGGGCCATTGCTGTCAAGCAGTTGTTGGGTGAGGTAGGGGGTGCCGGTGCCGTTGTTGTCGCTGTTGTCGTTGGCCATGCCGTCACGCGCCAACTCGCTCCAGCTGGTGACGCTGAAGATATCAACGGCAATGCCGTCGGCTTGTAACAGTTCGGCGGCTTTGATGACTTCGGTCAGGATGGCGCCCGACCCCATCAGGGTGACGGCAGCGGTTTTTTTCTTGGGCTTCTTGGGCATCAGTTGCCCCCATTTGTAGCAACCGCGAATCACGCCTTCGGCAGATGCCGTGGCTTGGGTGGGCTGCGCGTAGTTTTCATTCATCATCGTGACGTAATAAAAAACATCGCGCTGCAGTTCGAGCATTTCGCGCATGCCGTGATCAATGATGATGGCCAGCTCGCCTGCAAACGCGGGGTCGTAGGCTTTGCAGTTGGGTATGGTGGCAGCGATCAAGTGGCTGGTGCCGTCTTGGTGTTGCAAGCCTTCGCCGCCAAGGGTGGTGCGCCCTGAGGTGGCGCCCAGCAAAAAGCCGCGTGCCCGTTGGTCTGCGGCGGCCCATATTTGGTCGCCCACACGCTGGAAGCCAAACATGGAGTAATAAATGTAGAAGGGCAGCATGGCAATCCCATGCACGCTGTAGCTGGTTGCGGCGGCGGTCCAGCTGGCTAACGCACCGGCTTCGGAAATACCTTCTTCCAAAATTTGACCATCGGTGGCCTCGCGGTAAGACAGCACAGAGCCAATGTCTTCCGGCGCGTAGCGTTGGCCCACGCTGGAGTAAATGCCCACCTGCTTGAACAGGTTGGCCATGCCAAACGTGCGCGCTTCATCCGCCACGATGGGCACGATGCGGGGGCCCAGTTCGGTGTCTTTCAGGAGGTTGCCCAGCATGCGCACGAAGGCCATGGTGGTGCTCATTTCTTTGCCCGCGGCATCGAGCGCGAAGTTGGCGTATGACTTGACATCGGGCACGGCGACAGGCGCGGCGGCGGTGTAGCGTTTGGGTAAGTAGCCACCCAATGCCTCGCGACGGGCTTGCAGGTATTGGAGTTCAGGGCTGTCTGCCTCGGGCTTGTAGAAAGACAGGTTGATGGCTTGCTCGTCGGTGAGTGGCAGGTTGAAGCGGTTGCGGTATTCGATGAGGTCACTCTCATCCAACTTCTTTTGGCTGTGGGTGGTCATCTTGCCTTGGCCCGCAGTGCCCAAGCCATAGCCTTTTTTGGTCTGCGCCAAAATCACGGTCGGTTGACCGGTGTGCGCCGCGGCAGCGGCGTAAGCCGCGTATATCTTGACGAGGTCATGGCCGCCGCGTTTCAGCCGATCAATTTGCTCGTCGGTCATGCCCTGCGCCAAGCGTTGTAACTCGGGGTTTTGTCCGAAGAAGTTCTCTCGGTTGAATCGACCGTCTTTAGCGGCAAAGGTTTGCATTTGCCCATCTACGGTGTTGGCAAATGCGCGCATCAAGGCGCCGGTTGTGTCGCGTGCAAACAGGCCATCCCAGTCACTGCCCCAAACCAACTTGATGACGTTCCAGCCGGCGCCTGCAAATAGTTTTTCCAACTCATCGATGATGCGACCGTTGCCGCGCACGGGGCCATCAAGGCGTTGCAAGTTGCAGTTGACTACCCACACCAAGTTGTCTAGCCGCTCGCGTGCGGCGAGGGTGAGGGCGCTCATGCTCTCGGGCTCATCCATTTCGCCATCACCAAACACACCCCAGACTTTGCGCCCCTCGCAGTTCAGTAGTTGTCGGTGCGAGAGGTAACGCATGAACCGCGCGTGGTAGATCGAGCTGATGGGCCCGATGCCCATTGACCCGGTTGGGAACTGCCAAAAATCAGGCATTAAGTAAGGGTGGGGGTAGCTGCATAACCCGCGCACCAAGCCGCTTGCCGCTGCAACCTCGGGTGCATCAGGCCCTGCGGCGCGTGCCGCTGGCGCAGTGAGCTCTTGCCGGTAATGCATCAAGTCGTCAGCCCTCAGACGTCCTTCAAGAAATGCGCGGGCATACACGCCCGGTGCGCTGTGCGGCTGGAAAAATACCAAGTCACCCAAATCACTCGCGGTCGTTTCAGCCGCGCGACGGGCTTTGAAAAAGTGGTTGTAGCCCACCTCGAACAGGTCGGCGACGCTGGCATAACTGGCGATGTGACCACCCAGTTCGCCGTAGGCTTGGTTCGCGCGGACGACCATGGCCAGCGCGTTCCAACGCATCAGAGAGGCGAGGTGTTCCTCGATGGCCAGGTCCCCCGGGAAGGGCGGTTGCTGGTCAACGTGGATGGAGTTCACGTAGGGGGTGTTGAGGTCGGGGGCCCACGCGACTTGCGCTTGCCGTGCCACTTGGGTCAACTCGTTGAGTATTTCTCGCGCGCCCTCTGGGCCACGGCTTTCGAGCAAGGCCAGAAATGCGTCGCGCCACTCTTCGGCTTCGGTGGGGTCGGCGTGGTTGACGAGGTGGTCCATGTGACGGTAGGCGGTGTGGTCGGTCATGGCGCCAGTTTAGGAGTGTGGCGTTGAAATGTGCTTTCGAAAATTGTTTATATGTGGTGGTTATTTAAAATAAAATGCTGTGAAATTAATCTTTTTAAAATTTTATGTCTCTTGATGCGATAGATATCAGAATATTGTCTGAGCTCCAGCAGGATGGCGGGCTCAGTAATGTTGAGTTAGCCCGACGGGTGAACCTGTCGCCGTCACCGTGTTTGATGCGGGTGCGAGCCCTCGAAAAACAAGGGGTCATACGCCAGTACGTCGCTTTGGCAGACCCGCAAGCCTTGGGGCTGGGGTTGAACGTGTTTATCTCCATCAGTTTGAAGGAGCAGTCGAAGGCGGCATTGGCGGATTTTGAGAGCCGCATCGCAGAACACGACGAGGTGATGGAGTGCTACCTCATGACCGGTGACAGCGATTACCTGATCCGCGTTGCCGTTGCTAACATGGCCGCGCTCGAACGGTTCATATTGGACCAGCTGACCCCGATTCCTGGGGTTGAGAAAATTCGCTCGAGCTTTGCGCTCAAGCAGGTGCGCTACAAAACCGCGTTGCCCATGCCCAGGAATTGAAGCGCACAGACGAAAAAAAACCGCCCGAGGGCGGTTTTTTTGTTGGTCACCACGGGTGTAGTGACCGTGCCTCAAAGCATTACTGTTTTGCTGGTTCAGCAGCAGGCGCAGCAGCAGGTGCCTCAGTCGCAGCAGGCGCGGGTGCTTCTGTTGCAGCGGGTGCAGCAGCAGGTGCCTCGGTTGCAGCAGGCGCAGCAGCAGCAGGTGCTTCAGCAGGCGCAGCGGCTTCTTCTTTTTGGCCACAAGCTGTCAAAGCGAACGCAGCCAACAAGGCAGCTAAGAGAACTGATTTTTTCATGATTAAGCTCACAAAGATAAAGGATTGAACAAACAAAGCTGTCCAAAAAAAAGCCCGCCAAAACGGCGAACTTCTTAATGCTAGGCGGCGCAAAAACAGGCTTTTTTTCTGCTCTCGAACACACCGGAGCGGATCATATATCTGGCGGCGTACCTATGGATAACCCTATGAAAACAATTTTATTTACTTCTTAATTTGGTTGCGAAAAAGCAACTAAAAAATAAGGTGAATAGGGTGTAAACGAGTCCTATAGATTGAAAAAAGTATCAAGTTAATGACCTTCAGCTCATTCCCGATCTATGCCGCTTTTTGCGGTGGTTCGTAGGGTGGTACGCCATACCTTGAACGCAACTCGATACAGCGCGGATTGAGTGAACCATCGGCCATGTAAACCGCAAATTCTCGGCAGGGTGTTGGGCGATTGCTATAGATCGCACATTTGTTGTTGGGTTGCAGTGCGATGCATCTACCAGTGCCGTTCTGGTTGCCGTTTTCTGTCCCTTTCATGCAGACTAAAAAGGGGGTCACGGGGGTTGTCATTGCAATGGGCACAAACCCATTAGGGAAGGTGTCGAGCTCCCCTTGATAAAAGGAAACTCGGAAGTGTTTGCAGCAAACGCCGCAATTAGAGCAGGGGCTCTCCTCGGGCATGTCATAGAAGATGCGATCATCTTCCGTCTTGATGACGAGTTGCAAGTCGGCCATAGTCGCCTCGAAAGAAAACGGACCATATACCCACCAATCGGGGCTCGCGGATTATGCGTCCAATCCCCTCGGGCGCATTGCGCAATTCATAAAATATTTATCGGTGGGCAAAATAAAAAGCCAGAAACCGATGCTAGAATTCAAGGCTCAGCGGCTGTAGCTCAGTTGGATAGAGTACTTGGCTACGAACCAAGGGGTCGTGGGTTCGAATCCTGCCAGCCGCACCAACTTTTAAAAGTTCAATAAAAGGGTTGCAAACATTGTTTGCAACCCTTTTTGCGTTGCGAGAGGTGACATACAGCGTGTCAGAGAATTTAGATTTTTCGCTCGACGAGGACGATGACGATGGCGACGTCAGCGGAGCCCCTGCTGCGCCCTATAAAAACTACATCACCAAGGCGGGGGAAGCCCGCTTACGCGCCGAGTTACTGCAGTTGCTTGATGTGGAACGCCCGATCGTCGTGGAGGCAGTTCATTGGGCCGCTAAAAATGGCGACCGATCAGAAAACGGTGACTACATTTACGGCAAAAAGCGTCTGCGTGAAATTGACAGGCGCTTGCGATTCTTGACCAAACGGTTGGCGATTGCCGAGGTGGTCGACACCACTGCTAACGCGGGCAGTGATCAGGTTTTCTTTGGCGCAACGGTGACGTATTCCGTGGTCGAGGGTGCGTCTGCAGAGGACACGGTTACCGTTCAAATCGTGGGTGTCGACGAGGTGCAGCACGACCATGGGCAGATCAGCTGGATTTCGCCGGTAGCGAAAGCGCTTTTAAAAGCCCATGTGGGCGATGAGGTGCGTGTACAAACCCCAACGGGTCGTCAAACGCTGTGCATTGAAGCGGTGCAATACATTTAAAAGCCGTTGCGCAGCCACAGGTACAACAGCGTACCCACGCCAATACTCAGCAGGGCGTGTCGTCGCCACCACTGCAGGCCAATGACCAGCGCTAACGCCAATACCTCTGGCCACAACTGTCCTGCCCAACTGCCTGCGATGTCGCGCAGGCTGTGCAGTGTCAGTAACACCATGATGCTCAGCGGCAGAAATCGCCCCAGTCGTTGGACTTGGGGGTGTCGCTGTAACCAACGGCCCGTCATGAAGGGCAGCGCGCGGACGGCGAAGGTCACTGCGCCCATCGCGACGATGGTGAGGATGACGTAGGTGCTATCGTTCATGCGTGATCCAATCCAGCCAAATCGCGGCGATGACACTCATACCGATCGCTGCCAATAGGGCGTGTGCTGGCCATATCAGCCAAGCAAGCGGGTAACTGAGCAGCGCAACCCACAACGGTTTAGCGCTGCTGCGCGCACGCCATTGCTCAACCGTCAATACCGCAAATAGGGCCACAAGCGCGAAGTCCAATCCGGCTAATTGGGTCTGCACTTGGCTACCCAGAACGGCACCTAAGACGGTTCCGCTGACCCACCACATTTGGTTAATCAGCGTGAGCCACACGCGTTGCATGGGCGTGGTCTCAGCCGGTAAGGTGGTGAGGAGTGAGTAGGTCTCGTCGGTTAATCCAAAGATAAGGTAAAACTTGGCTAAGCCATTTTTGGGTACCAGGTGTAACAGCGATAAACCGTAAAACACGTGGCGCAAATTGACGATCAATGTTGCCAGTGCGATCGAGCCAATCGGCAGGCCTGCCGTGAGCATGGGGATCATCATGAACTGTGAGGCGCCAGCGTAGATCAGTACGCTGCTGGCGATGGCCATCCACCATGCGCCGCCAGCTTGCACGAACAAGAAGCCAAAGACCGCGCCCAAGGGCACGTAGCCAACGGCGACCGGCACAGACAACAGCAAGGGCGATCGCCCCATGGAATGTACGGCCCCTGACACGTTCAACCGCGCGTTTTGTGTCGGTAGGCGCGCAGCACCGATGGCGTGCGTTTGACCGCGCGCATTACATCCGCCAAGTGGCGACGGTCGCGTACCGCTATCGTGAAGCGCAACTCCACTTGGTTGTGGTCGTTACCCATATCGACGTGCGTGATGTCGGCCTCAGCGCTGGTGAGCGCTGCTGCGACGCGAGCCAATACGCCTTTGCCGTTGTCAACGCTGATTAACAGCTTGGATTCAAAGGCGCGGGTCGGCTCGTCGGACCATTCCACTGGCAGGAATCGCTCGCTATCGCGCTGCAATAAACGGCGTCCAGCGGGGCATTCGACGGTGTGCACCGCTAAGCCGTCACCGCGACCCAAGTAACCCACAATGCGATCACCAGGAATCGGTTGGCAGCAGTGTGCATAAATGACTGATGAACCCTCGGTGCCGTCTAATGTCAGCACGCCTTGGCCGATCGGCTCTTCGGATGCGTTGGTGAAACGGGCCGATGTGATGAGCATCATGTCGGGCTTCATGCCTTCTTCGGCTAACAGCGTGGTTAGCTTTTTCGCGATGATGCTGGTAATGCGTTTGCCCAAGCCCAAGTCACTGAAGAGTTCTTCTGTGCTTTTGTTGCCAGCAAACCGAAGTAACTTAGCCCAGACTTCTGGTTGCGACACTTCGTCCGGGAGTTGGGCGATACCCTCTGCGCGCATCGCTTGACGCAACATTTTGATACCCAGTTCTCGCGACTGACCATCTTCGAGTTGCTTTAAATAGTTTCGAATTTTCGACCGCGCGCGCCCCGTTTGTACGAAGGTCAGCCAAGCGGGGTTAGGGCCCGAGACGGATGCGGTTTCGATGCTCACCACATCACCGTTTTGCAGCTCAGAGCGCAGAGGGGCCGGCTCGCCGTTGATGGTTGCCGACACGGCATGTTGACCCACATCGGTGTGGATAGCGTAGGCAAAGTCCACTGCCGTTGCACCGCGCGGCATGGCCAGAATTTTGCCTTTGGGTGTGAAGACATAGACCGAGTCAGGGAACAAATCAATTTTGATGTGGTCCCAAAATTCGGCGGCATCGCGGGTCTCTTGCTGGATATCCAGCATGGATTGCACCCATTGCGCGTTCAGTCGATCGCTCTCACCGCTCTCGGGGTTGTCTGCTTTGTAAAGCCAATGCGCGGCAACGCCTGACTCAGCGACCAAATTCATCTCGATGGTGCGGAGTTGAATTTCAATGTTGATACCCGCAGGCCCCACCAGCGTGGTGTGCAATGACTGATAGCCATTGACCTTCGGAATGGCAATGTAGTCCTTGAAGCGGCCCGGCACGGGTTTGTAAATTTGGTGCAACAGACCCAAGGCGGTGTAGCAGTCAATCAAGCTGGGCAGCAGCACCCTGAAACCATAGAGGTCGCTCACCTGTGAGAAGGACAGGTGTTTCTCCTGCATCTTGTTGTAGACGGAGAAGAGCGTTTTTTCTCGCCCTTCCACGTCGGCGTAAATGTTTTGGTTGGCCAGTGCCGTCAGGACGTCCGACTTCACGCGGTCAATCAAGTCGTTACGCCGGCGTCTCGCGCGGTCTACGGCTTTGGTGAGTGTGCGGTAGCGCCATGGGTTGAGGAATTGGAACGATAAATCCTGCAACTCGCGGTAGGTGCGGTCAAGACCCAACCGGTGCGCGATGGGCGCGTAGATGTCAGCAGTTTCTTTCGAGATTCGGTGCCACTTGTTGCGCGGCATGTCACCCATGGTGCGCATGTTGTGGGTTCTGTCCGCCAACTTGATGAGGATGACCCGCACATCGCGCGCCATCGCCAAGAGCATTTTGCGGAACGACTCCGCTTGATTTTCTTCGCGGTTGTCGAACTCCAGTTTTTCGAGTTTGGTGAGACCGTCGACCAGATCGGCAACACCGATGCCGAACTTTTCGGCCATCTCGATTTTGGTGATGCCGCAGTCTTCGAGGACGTCGTGCATCAAGGCTGCCATCAGGGCTTGCGCGTCGAGCTTCCAGTCAGCGCATAGCCCGGCAACCGCAATCGGGTGGGTGATGTAAGGCGCGCCACTTTTACGCATCTGCCCGAGGTGGGCTTCGTCAGCAAAGCGATAGGCGCGACGAATGTCGTCGATGTCACCATCGCTGAGGTAGTCGATTTTTTTCAGCAGCGCCGCAAAACTAGCCGCTGCCGCCGTTTGCACAGCCACACCTGGCGCCGCTGCGGGGGCAGCGGTCGCGATGTCTGAGGGGGCTTTTTTGGTGCGGGGCATAAGTCGTACTTTAGCGCGTAGATGCGCCCTATGAGCATGCATGGGATTTTTGGGCAAAAAAAAGCACCCCGAAGGGTGCTTGATTTGGCTGGTGTTGGGTCAGGTTGGGACCTTACGCAGCATCTCCAGGCCGACTTCGCCAGCTGCGATTTCACGCAGTGCGGTGACGCCCGGCTTGTTTCTGGTCTCCACGCGGGGGGTGTGGCCTTGGCTCAACATGCGCGCACGGTAGGTGGCAGCCAAAACGAGCTGGAAGCGGTTAGGGATTTTCTCCAAGCAATCTTCAACAGTGATGCGGGCCATGTGCGGACTCCAGTTAACAGAAACAATTAAGAACGACGGGTTTCCGAGGGCTCGGTGGTCAATCAATCGAGTCGAGACTCGTGAGACCTAAACCGGTGAAGGTTTCCGAATGCAGTCGGCGCTGTGCAGCGTACTTGAGTCGTTGGGCGTGGACGATCGCTTTCAGATCGAAAAGCGCCCGGTCAAACAACTCGTTGATTATAACGTAGTGGAAATGTTGGGCCTGGACGATCTCGTGGCGGGCGTTGGCCAAGCGGACCTCGATGACATCGTCTGAGTCCTCGGCGCGGCGCTCCAACCGACCCCGCAGTTCGTCCCAGCTGGGTGGCAAGATGAAAATCAACACGGCGTTGGCGTACAGCTTTTTAATCTGCAGGGCGCCTTGGTAGTCAATTTCGAGCACCACATCGGTCCCCTTGGCGATCTGGTCGTCGATCGCTTGGCGCGAGGTGCCGTAGCAGTTGCCGTGTACGTTAGCCCACTCTAAAAAGGCGTCTTGACTGACCATGGCCTCGAAGGTGGCTTGGTCCACAAAGTGGTATTCCCGGCCGTCCTTTTCTTGCCCTCGGGGCGCGCGCGTGGTGTGCGACACGCTGGGGCTGACACGCGAGTCCAACTCCATTAGGGCCTTGACCAAGCTCGACTTACCCGTCCCACTGGGGGCGGCGACCACGTAGAGGTTACCGGGGTAGTCGGTGACAGAGGGGGAGGCGGGCGCGGTCATGGCGGGGTGGCTTTTGCCAGGTGGTCAAAACGATATTTTATCGCTTGCGGCGAGCCGCGCCGGGCTTCACTCGATGTTCTGGACTTGCTCGCGCATTTGCTCAATCAACACTTTCATGTCAACGGAGATGCGCGTCAGCTCCAAGCTGGATGATTTTGAGCCCAGGGTGTTGGCCTCGCGGTGCAATTCTTGGATTAGAAAATCCAGACGCTTACCCAGCTCGCCACCCTTGGCCAAGAGGCGATCAATCTCGTCGAGGTGGGAGTGCAGGCGGCTGACCTCTTCGGCCACATCGATGCGAATGGCAAAGGCGGTTGCTTCGCTGAGTGCCCGGTCTTGGGCGGCTTGCGCGGCGGTTGCGCTGGCGTTTTGGTCCACATCGCCCATCGCGTTTTGCCAGCGCTCTAAAAAGCGTTGGCGCTGTTGCTCGACCAGTTGGGGCACCAGTGGCTCGGCGCTCTGTGCCAAAACACGCAAGCTGGCGGTGCGCTCGGTGATGGTTTGAGCCAACCGGCCACCTTCTTGGGCGCGTGCCGTTCGCAGGGCCGCGACCGCATCTTCAAGTAAACCTTGCGCGCGGGCGACGACGGTCGCGTCAACGACTTGGCCACCGCTGCCCATCTGCAAAACCTGCGCGACGCTTAAGGGAGCGGCCTGATGCAGCACGGCCTTGACGGCCGTTTGTGCAGCCAGCAGCCGTTCAAGGGACGCCGTGTCGGGGACGGCTTGCGTGCCGTCTTGTTGCCGTTCAATCCAGGCCCGAACCTCGACTTTGCCGCGCTTCAGGTGTTTGGTGATGTGTTCACGCATGACGGGCTCGGCGCTGCGCAACTCGTCGCTCACGCGAAAGCTCAGGTCCAAAAAGCGGCTGTTGACTGAGCGAATCTCCAAACCGATGCCCACCTGAGCAGGCGCACCGGATTGGGTGTTTTGCGTTGCGGGGGATTGGCAACTGGCGTAGCCAGTCATGCTGTAAACGGTCATGTGACAATGTGCTTTCGAGGACTAAGCCCCATTATCGCAGGCTCCCCTCACACGGGGTATGCGATCATTGCGGCTTTGATTAACCACGCCAACGCCATACGATCAACATGACCTACCAACGCTCACAAAACCGTGCCGCAGACGCACTCCGCCCTGTCCGTATCACACGCCAATTTACGGTTCACGCCGAGGGCTCGGTATTGATTGAGTTTGGGCAGACCCGCGTTCTGTGTACCGCGTCTGTTGAGGAGCGCGTACCACCGCACAAAAAAGGCAGCGGCGAGGGCTGGGTCACCGCCGAATACGGCATGTTGCCCCGCGCCACCCATACCCGCAGCAGCCGTGAGGCAGCGAAAGGTAAGCAAAGCGGTCGAACGCAAGAAATCCAGCGCCTCATTGGACGCTCGTTGCGCGCGGTCTTTGATCTCAAGGCGCTTGGCGAACGCACCATCACCCTTGACTGTGACGTTTTGCAAGCCGATGGCGGGACACGCACCGCCGCAATCACCGGGGCTTTCATCGCTGCTGCTGATGCGGTCAATGGTTTGATGGCCAATGGCACGTTGGCGCAATCCCCGATCCGCGAGCCCATTGCCGCTATTTCGGTCGGCATCGTTGAAGGTACGCCGCTTTTGGATTTGGAATACACCGAAGACAGTGCGTGCGACACCGACATGAACGTTGTCATGACAGCGGCGGGGCACTTTGTTGAAGTGCAAGGTACGGCAGAGGGCGCTGCATTCTCGCGTACCGAAATGGGGCAGTTGTTGGATTTGGCAGAGAAAGGTATCCAAGAGCTGGTCGCCATGCAGCGCGCCGCTTTGGCCGGCCAACCAACATGAAACTGGTCTTGGCATCCAACAACGCGGGCAAGCTCGGGGAGCTGCAGGCGTTGCTTGCACCCTTGGGGGTGACCTTGATCGCGCAGGGGGACTTGAACGTACCGGAGGCCCCCGAGCCGCATCGCACCTTTGTGGAAAACGCGTTGGCCAAAGCCCGCAATGCCGCGCACCACACGGGGCTGGCGGCGATCGCCGATGATGCCGGGCTGTGTGTCGAGGCCTTTGGTGGCCTACCCGGCGTTGATACCGCCTATTACGCGACTCAATTTGGTTACGCCAAAGGCGATGCCAACAACGTGCGTGCGCTGCTTGAGCAGATGCAAGGCGTCAGTGATCGCCGCGCCGCATTGGTCAGCACCTTGGTTGCCGTTCGACGGGCGGATGACCCTGAGCCCTTGATCGCCTCGGGCCGTGCCCCTGGCCTGATTACTGAGAAACCGATTGGCGAAAACGGCTTTGGGTTTGACCCGGTCATGTGGTTGCCTGATTTCGAAAAGACTTTTGCCGAGTTACCCACCGACGTCAAAAACGCCAACAGCCACCGTGGTAAAGCCGCGCAGCAAATGCTCGCGCTGATGCAAAGCCACTGGTTCGCCTAGGGGGTGTGGTGTCCATCATCACGCTCACCCCTAACGAGGATGTTGGCCAAGCCAACCCCGACCCGCTGCACCTCATGCGGCCGGGGTTACTGCAACTCAGCGCCTTGCCGCCATTGGCCTTGTACATTCACTTGCCGTGGTGCATCAAGAAGTGCCCCTATTGCGACTTCAACTCCCACGCGTGGACGAGCGATGCGGGTGAGTTGCCCGAGGCCGCTTATTTAGACGCGTTGCGGGCGGACCTTGAGGCGTCATTGCCGCTGATTTGGGGACGTACGGTTCACAGTATTTTCATTGGTGGTGGTACCCCCAGCTTGTTTTCACCGCAAAGCATTGAGCGGTTGCTGGGCGATGTGCGCGCCCGACTGAAACTCAGCGCGGATTGTGAAATCACCATGGAGGCCAACCCCGGTACCTTTGAGCGTGAGCGCTTCAGCGCATTTCGCGCGGCCGGGGTGACCCGCCTATCGATTGGCGTTCAGAGCTTTTCAGATGACGCACTCAAAGCAATTGGCCGGGTTCACGATGGTGCGCAGGCCACGGCGGCTGTCGCCGAGGCCGTCGAGGCGTTTGACACCTGCAACATCGACATCATGTACGCGTTACCGGGGCAGACCGTGGCGGCCTGTACCGCCGATGTGGACAAGGCCTTGGCGATGGGGGTGCCGCACATCTCGCTGTACCACCTCACGATCGAGGCGAACACCCAATTCGCCAAGTATCCGCCGGTGTTACCCGAGGAGGACGATGCCTACGCCATGCTGGACCGTATCACCGAGCGCACCGCACAAGCTGGGTTTGACCGCTACGAGGTGTCAGCCTACGCCCAGTCCAACCATGCCTGCTGGCACAACACCAACTATTGGGAATTTGGTGACTACCTTGGGATTGGGGCAGGGGCGCACTCAAAGTTGAGCTTTGCCCATCGGCTGATTCGGCAGGTACGCCTGCGAGACCCGCGTCGCTACATGCCCGCTGCCTTGGCGGGGCGGGCGCTGTCGTCATCCGAGGATATCGGGCACAGTGACCTGGCCTTCGAATTCATGCTGAATGCTTTGCGGCTGCGCCACGGCTTTGATCTGCAACTGTTCACCGACCGTACGGGCTTACCCGTCTCTAAGATTGCACCCGCACTGGACAGTGGCGTTGCCAAAGGCCTGTTGGTGCGCCAAGGCCAGCACATTGCGCCGACGGCACAAGGTTTTGACTTTCTGAGTAACCTGCAGTCGCTGTTTTTGTAAGGCCAGCTGTTTGGGGCCTGTAAATTGCGCATTTTGGCGGTTACAATATTGCCTGACTAAATCGACGGAAGAGTGGCAGAGTGGTCGATTGCATCGGTCTTGAAAACCGACGAACCGCAAGGTTCCGTGAGTTCGAATCTCACCTCTTCCGCCAGTCACCCAATCAAATCAAGCGCTTCGGCGCTTTTTTTGTTTCTATCGCGGGGGCGAGACTGGATCGGCTGAAATTGCCGGCCGCTCGAAGGTAGTTCATCATCACTTAAAATGATGAAAAAGCCCACTTTTTTTGACTGGCGTGAACCAGCTCATTAACCGAGAAGACTGCATGTTGGATTTAGATGAAACGCTTGTCGTCACTGCACCGAATTGGGGCTCCCGGTCGAGTCTGTTGTCGGTGGACTGCAGTCGTATTGCGGGTGAGTACCACGTTAACGTAGTCGACTCGCCGTTGTTTCAAATGGAGATGGCTAACGACGCGATCCAACGCCGTGTTCTGAGGGAACTGGCTGATTGGGATGCGGTTAAGGATAAAACAGCGTTGACTTTGGTGGTTGCCAATCAAGATGCCCCCGACACCCTGGAATATTTTGATCAATTGTGTTTGGCGTTGAGGTTGCGCGTTGACCGCCTGAAATTCGCTGCCTTAGACGCTGAGACAGCCACCGGTTTATCCGAGGTTTGCCATATCAAGAATATTTCGAAATTCCACTTCAAGAGTGTTGCAGTGCCCAAGATTGCAGGCAGCATGGATGAGTTGACACACCAACTCATGCGTCATGAAGAAGAAAAAGAGCTGTTTTTGGTTTTAGAGCCGGCCGAGTCTCAAGGTTACTTGGCCAAGAAACTAATCGCAAATGGTTTACGCGTCATCCGACTGGGTTACTACATGATGCGTCCGGTACCGCTGGTTAATTTAAAGGGCATCGATCCAAATGGACTCTGGATGCTGGCAATGGACGTGGAGTCTGTAAAGCCGGCTGTCGCAGGGCTGCTGCGCCAAGGTATCAATCCCGCGGCGGTGAAGTGGATTGGCAATCGGCCATCGGTTGGTGCGTTGGTTCGCTACGAAGTTCCTGATGCGGTTTGGGTTAATGTCGCATCACTCAAGCCCAGTGTGTTGCTTGAAACCATCTCGAAATACTGAATAGATCGAAGGAGACGGTTATGGGTTTGTTTGACCTGTTTAAAAAGAAAGAAGGCCCCAAAGCCTTGGCCAAAAAAGCCTATGAGAACGCGGTTCGCTTGAGTGGCGATTCCAAGGCGGTGCGTGCTGTCAAGGTGCGCGTGGCCATGCGAGCGACAGCCGTTTTGGATGATATTTTTGACGATGGCGTGCGCAGCGTGGTGGGCTATGACGAGGCGGTCATGATCGCGGTTGCGGGTGGCGAGGAGCCACCACCGTTCCCGAAAGCCACCGCTGAGACTTGCTACAAAAAGGTCCAAACGCCCGAGGGCAAATCGGTGGGCTATGTGCCATTGAAATACGCAGAAAGCATGTTTGCTTTGGGGCTACAGTACCAAAGCGGCAAAATCACGGGTGACGATGCGTTTCACACGGCTCAGGCCATTGGGCAACAAATGGCCAATGACTTGCGCTTATCAGCCTACGCCGTCCAACCGATTGAGCCACTCAATTGGATGCGTGGTGATGCCAATCGCGTGAATAAAAACCGGCGTTAATCGCGTCGTCGACTCAGGATCTGGCGCGCCTTCGAAATCACCGGCGCGTCGATCATGCGACCATCCAGCTGAAATGCGCCGGCTGTGGTGGCTTCAGCGGCCTCCACCACACGACTCGCCCACGCCAGTGCCTCAGCTGAAGGCAACCACGCTGCGTTGACTGTGCCCACTTGCTTGGGGTGAATGCACAGCTTGCCACCAAACCCCATTTGTTGCGCACGCGCGATGTCGCTTTGCAAGGTGACTTCATCTTGTGTATTCACCGTGACGCCGTCTACCGGCGGTGCCAAATGGGCACGACGTGTAGCCATGATGATGGCCATACGAACCGGAATCAATGCCGCTTCGTCTGGGCCCACTTCGATGCCCAAATCAAGTTGAAAGTCCAAGTGTCCAAATGCGAGGCGCTCGACCCGTGGCGCGCTGGCAATCGTGTCAATGGCATCGAAGCCAGCCAAGGACTCAATGAGTGGCATCACGCCACACCCAGTTGCGAGTCGCGCGTCAAGGGCTTGCAGGTCGGTTACGGTTTGGGCTTTGGGTAAGACGACGCCGCCCAGTCCCTGTTGGCTCAGTTGCACGACCAGATCGGTATCGATCTTCCAGTGGTCCGTGTCACTGGGGTTGATGCGAACCATGAGCTGGACTTTTTGGTCCGTCGTGAGGCTACCGAACGCGGTTTCAAGCGCCATTCGCGCGGCGGGTTTATCGGTGGGCGATACGGCATCTTCGAGGTCAATGATCACCATGTCAGCGCCGCTGTTCAGTGCTTTGACGAAGCGTTCTGGCGTGGTTGCGGGGACAAATAAAAATGATCGTGCCTGGGCGATACGGGAGGTGCTTGCAGAATGAGTAGGCATACCGAGCGTGATTGAAGTTACCGAAAATTCAGATGGCCTTTTTTGCGCGAAGGTTTGCGATGGCTTCAGCGCTGTGACCGAGTGATTTCAAGATGGCTTCGGTGTGTGCGCCTAATTTGGGAATAGGGTCCATGCGGTAGGTGAAGGCACTGTTTTTTCCCGGCGGGAGGAGGGCTGGAATGTCTCCAGCGGGTGAACCAACGGTTTGCCAACGCTGACGTGCGGCTAATTGTGGATGGGCCCACAGGCCATCCATGTCATTCATACGCGCATTGGCGATCGGCGCTTGGTCCAGTCGCTCACAAACTTCAGCCGTGGTGAGCTTGGCAAAGCACGCGTCGATGATGGCTTTCAATTCGGTGCGATTCTCGTGGCGCCGGGCGTTGCTGTCGAATCGGGGGTCTGTTGCGAGGGCGGCATCTTGTATGACGGTTTCGCAAAATAGCTTCCACTCTCGCTCGTTTTGAAGACCCAATACGATGGCGTTGCCGTCCCCTGCCTCAAAGGGGCCGTAGGGGTAGATCGCTGCGTGCGAGGCCCCCGAGCGAGCCGGTGGCGTTTGGCCTTCAAAGGCGTAATACATGGGAAAGCCCATCCACTCGCCCAGTGCCTCGAGCATCGATACGTCAATGTGTGATCCTTCACCCGTGCGACCACGCAAAATAAGCGCGGACAAAATATTGGTGTAGGCGTACATGCCGGCGGCGATGTCGGCGATGGAATTACCCGATTTACTCGGTGTCTCGGGTGTCCCCGTGATGGACAAGAAGCCCGCTTCACTTTGAATTAACAGGTCATACGCTTTTTTGTCACGGTACGGGCCGTCCGCACCATAGCCAGAAATGTCGCAAACGATCAACTTGGGGTAGCGTGCACGGAGCGCTTCAAAAGACAAGCCCATGCGTGCACTGGCACCAGGTGCCAAGTTTTGTACCAAGACGTCAGCATCCGCCAGCAGGTGCATCAGGACATCGAGTGCCTCAGGTTGCTTGAGGTCAAGCGTGATGCTTTCCTTCGAGCGATTGGTCCATACAAAATGCGATGCCTCACCTTTCACGCGGGTGTCGTAGGCCCTCGCGAAGTCGCCACCATCGGGGCGTTCGACTTTGATAACACGGGCACCCAAGTCAGCCAATTGGCGCGTACAGAAGGGCGCCGCAATGGCGTGTTCAAGGGATACGACGGTCACGCCGTCTAGTGGTTTGATCACCATAGAACCTTAAAAAGAGCGAGGAAGTTCGAGCACATGCTCCGCGATATAGGCATAAATTAAATTGGTCGAGATAGGGGCGACTTGGTAAAGGCGGGTCTCGCGGAACTTGCGTTCAACATCGTATTCGTGGGCAAAACCAAAACCACCGTGGAACTGCAAGCAGGCATTGGCGGCCTCCCAGCTGGCTTTGGCTGCAAGGTATTTCGCCATGTTCGCCTCGGCACCACAGGCTTCGCCGCGGTCAAATAATTCACACGCTTTGTAACGCATGAGGTTGGCGGCCTCGACCTCGATGTAGGCGTCAGCGATTGGAAATTGAACGCCTTGGTTTTGACCAATCGGGCGTCCAAAAACTGTTCGTTCTT
>JBMTSM010000011.1:0-21616 GCA_049448275.1 Burkholderiaceae bacterium | reverse complement strand
GACCTCACTTACAGCTGGCAAGACTTGGAAGAGGCCACCGCGATGCTGGCCAATCTGCTCGATGACCTTCAATTACCCAAGGGGAGCCGGATAGCGGTTCAAGTCGATAAGTCGGTCGAGGCCGTGATGTTGTACCTCGCGACGTTACGGGCAGGCCATGTGTTCCTGCCGCTCAACACCGCCTATCAAAGCGGCGAAATTGGTTACTTCCTCGAAAATGCCACACCCGCAGTGGTGGTGTGTAGCCCGGCGAATTTCGGCTGGGTCAGCAAGTTGGCTTTTAAGAACGGCGTCGAGCGCGTCTTCACGCTCAGTGATGATCGACAGGGCACCTTGCTTGAGCGCGCAGCCGCCATGCCACGAACGCACAAAGTCGCGCTGGTTGATGCTGACACGCTAGCAGTCATCATCTACACCAGTGGGACCACCGGTCGCAGCAAAGGTGCCATGCTATCGCACGGCAATATCGCCAGTAACGCCGAGACTTTAAAAGCCTATTGGGATTGGCAACCCAATGACGTCTTGATTCACGCGTTGCCGATATTCCACGTGCACGGGCTTTTCGTGGCGATTCATGGTGCCATGCTCAACGGGAGCCCGATGATTTGGATGAACAAGTTTGATCCAAAGCGCGCGATTGACCACATGGGCAAAGGTACGGTGTTCATGGGCGTTCCCACCCTCTACACGCGGATGTTGGCCGAACCCAGCCTGACCAAGGCCAGTACGAAAAACATGCGGCTATTTGTGTCTGGCTCCGCACCCATGCTGGCCGAGACCCACGCAGACTGGCAAGCGGCGACGGGGCATGCGATCCTCGAACGCTATGGCATGAGCGAGACCGTCATGTTGACGTCAAACCCCTGTCGTCCTGACCCGCGCTACAACAACCAGGCAGAGCGTCGCGGCGGCACGGTTGGATTCCCGTTACCAGGTGTGACACTGCGCGTGGTTGATGACAACAATCAACCACTGCCGGCAGATGAGATCGGTGGTATCCAGGTCAAAGGCCCTAATGTCTTTTTGGGCTATTGGCAAATGCCAGAGAAAACAGCGGAAGAATTCACCGCTGATGGCTTTTTCAAGACCGGTGACGTTGGCAAGCAGGGGAGCGACGGTTACGTCACCATTGTGGGGCGTAGTAAGGACTTGATCATCAGCGGCGGTTACAACGTTTACCCCGCTGAGATTGAATCGTTCATCAATAACTTACCGGGCGTCGCCGAGAGTGGGGTTGTTGGCGTGCCGCACCCGGATTTCGGCGAGGTTGGGGTCGCTGTGGTGGTTCCCAAAGCGGGGGCGGCCGTCAATGCGGCATCGGTCATTGGGGCGATCAAGTCAGAAATGGCGAATTTCAAGGTTCCCAAGCACTGCGTGATCGTAGACGCCTTACCGCGCAACATCATGGGGAAGGTGCAAAAGAACCTCATCCGTGCCGAATACGCGCTATTGTTCTCCAACTGACGCACCCGCGCTGTCGTACAAAAGTATCTAGTAGAGTGGCGTAAATTCGGTTCGCCAGCGCGGTATAGTTAGGAGTCACGGGCCCAGATAGGGTCCGTCATCGTTACATATCGGTTGATCGCGTGCGTCTAAATTCAATCAAGCTTTCGGGCTTCAAATCCTTCGTCGAACCCACCAATTTCATGCTCCCAGGACAACTGGTGGGTGTGGTCGGCCCCAATGGTTGCGGCAAATCCAACATCATGGATGCCGTGCGTTGGGTGCTGGGTGAATCGAAGGCCTCGGAGTTGCGTGGCGAGTCCATGCAGGATGTCATTTTTAATGGCACCAACAACCGTAAGCCTGCCAGCCGGGCTTCCGTCGAGCTGGTTTTTGATAATGCCGATCACCGCGCGGGGGGGCAATGGGGGCAGTTCGGCGAGATCGCTGTGCGCCGCGTACTGACGCGCGAGGGAAACAGCAGTTACTACATCAACAACCAGCTGGTCCGTCGTCGCGACGTGCAAGATGTGTTTCTTGGTACCGGTTTGGGTCCGCGCGCCTACGCCATCATTGGTCAAGGCACAATCAGTCGGATTATTGAAAGCAAGCCTGAAGAGCTTCGCCTGTTCCTAGAGGAGGCTGCTGGCGTCTCCAAGTACAAAGAGCGCCGCCGCGAGACAGCCAACCGCCTCAACGACACCCGCGAGAATCTGACGCGTGTCGAAGATATCCTGCGTGAGCTCAACGCCAACCTTGAGAAATTGGAGCGACAAGCTGAGGTGGCCGCGCAGTACCAATCCCTGCAAAAAAGCGCCACGCTCAAACAGCACCAGTTGTGGTTCTTGAAGCAGGCAGAGGCCCAAGAAGCACAAGGGAAGGTCGCAGAACAAAGCCAAAAAGCCGCCACCGAGCTGGAAGCAAATATGGCGGATTTACGGCGTCTCGAGTCCGAAATCGAGACCGTCCGGCAGGCGCATTACGCAGCCGGTGACCAGGTTAACCAAGCGCAAGGGCACTTGTATGAGGCCTCTGCCGAAGTGGGCAAGCTAGAGGCGGAAATTCGCTTTGTCGTCGAAGCACGTGCGCGCGCTGAACAGCGATTACAGCAATTAGGCGGCCAAAGTGAGCAGTGGCTCGAACAGCGAACCGCCGCCCAAGCTGAGTTGGATAACTTACAAAACAATGCCGAATCCGCCGAAGCGGAAATAGCCGTGCTTGAAGCCCAAGTGGAAGAACAATCCGCCGGCCTCCCTGCGTTTGAAGACGCCCTGCGACAAGCTCAAGATAAGGCCAATCAGCAACGCGCGCGAGTGGGCGATATCCAGCAACAAATTCAAGTGCTGGCTGCCGAGCAGCGCGGACTTGAAGAGCAATCGCGCCAGTTGAATGCCCGGAGAGATCGCCTGACTGCTGAGCGTCACGCCGTCGAGGCGCCGGACACGGCACACTTGAATAACTTGCAGACCCAACTGGCGGTCGCCGAAGCGGCGAACGAAGAAGTACAAGGGGTTTTGGCATCACTGCAACAACAGGTCCCGCAACGTGACAACGAGCGTGCGCAAGCGCAGGCGATGGTCAATGCTGAAAGTAGCAAACTCACCGAGCTCTCAGCGCGTGGCGACGCCCTGCGCGCATTGCAAGAGAAGCTCCAAACAGACGACAAACTCCAACCTTGGCTGAGCAAACACGGTCTGGAAAAGCTACAGCCGCTGTGGCAAAAACTGCACGTGCAAACCGGCTGGGAAACCGCACTTGAATCGGTTCTACGCGAGCGTATCGCCGCCTTGCCAGTGGGCCAGCTTGACATGCTCAAGGGGTTTGCGGGCGACGCACCCCCAGTGAAGCTGAGTTTTATCCAAGCCACACCCCAAACCATTGCGCCCACCCCACCGATTGGGGGGTTGAAGCCCCTCATTGATATGGTTCAAATCAGCGATGCGGGTTTGCGGACCATCCTCAGTGACTGGTTACAAGGCGCTTTTACGACTGACTCGCTGGCGGCGGCGCTCGCTGATCGCGACAAGCTCGGCGCAGGACAGTGCCTGGTCGCCAAAGACGGCCACGTCATCACTCGCGCTAGCGTGAGTTTTTACGCACAAGACAGCGAGCAAGCGGGTCTGCTCGCCCGTGCACAGGAAATTGAAAACCTCGATAAGCAGATCCGTGCACAGGCACTGATTGCTGACGAAGCCAAGGCTGGGTTGACACGCGCCAGCAGCGCCTACGCCAACGCCCAGCAGCAGTTGGCACAAACACGGGCACAAGCGGCTGAGGCTCAAACCCGAGCGCACGACATGAAAGTGGATGTGCTGCGGCTCACACAAGCTGCCGAGCAGGCGCTGACTCGGCGCAACCAAATTGAAGGCGACCTGACTGAAGTCGATACCAGCCTTGCCCAACTGCAGGAGCAACAGGCGATGGCTGAAGCTCGATTCGAAACGCTCGACATGCAGTTAGCGGATACACAAGAGCGCCACGCCCAGCTCGACGAGCAGGTGAGTCAGGCCCAGCGACAACTGGATGCCGCACGCGAGCAGCTGCGGTCACTCGAGCGTCAACTGCAAGAGGCTAATTTCGCGCAGCGCTCGCTGGGAGCCCGTCGCGATGAACTGAATCGAAATATCGCAACAGCCACGACGCAACTTCAAAGCATCGATGAAGAGAACACGCGTGCCCTCGATGAGCTAGGGCGCTTAAGTGATGCCGCAGCGCGCGGCGGACTTGAAGATGCCTTGGCCCGCAAGCTCGAGCGTGAGCAGGTGTTGAGCGCCAAACGCAGCGAGTACGACGATCTCACCAACAAATTGCGCGCTAGCGATGAACGCCGCTTACAACTGGAGCGGGCACTCGAACCCCTGCGTGCGCGAATCACGGAGTTGCAGTTGAAAGAGCAAGCCGCGACGCTGGGCGTGCAGCAATACGCGCAGCAGCTCGAGGAGGCGCAAGCCGACTTGGCATTGCTCTCACAAAGCATCACGGAAGACAATGTGCGCCTTGCGGGACTGCAGTCTGAAATCGAGCGCTTGCACCGCGACATTGCTGCCTTAGGCGCGGTTAACTTGGCGGCGCTCGAAGAGCTGACCGCATCGCGAGAACGCAAGCAGTTTCTAGATGCCCAAATGGCCGACCTCACCGAGGCGATCAATACGTTGGAAGATGCAATTCAAAAGATTGACGCGGAAACACGCGAACTGTTGGGTAGCACCTTCGAAACCGTGAACATCCATTTTGGCAAGATGTTCCCAGAACTTTTTGGCGGTGGCAACGCGCGATTGGTGATGACAGGTGACGAGATTTTGGACGCTGGTGTGCAGGTGATGGCGCAACCGCCTGGCAAGAAAAACCAAACGATCCACCTGTTGTCCGGTGGTGAAAAAGCGCTCACAGCCATTGCGCTTGTGTTTGCGATTTTCCAGCTCAACCCAGCGCCATTTTGTCTCCTAGACGAGGTCGATGCCCCGCTGGATGACGCCAACACCGAACGCTATGCGAAGTTGGTTAGCAGCATGAGTAAGAGCACGCAGTTCTTGTTCATCAGTCACAACAAGATCGCAATGGAAATGGCTAAGCAGCTAATCGGCGTGACCATGCAAGAGCAGGGCGTTTCCCGTATCGTGGCAGTGGATATGGAATCTGCCGTCAATTTAGCTGACGCATAATTGGGCGAATAGCGCCACAAGTGGTGGCCGCCAGCAGGTTGTATTAAATGAGTCCTTTGCAGCTGAGTTTGATTGGGTTGGGTGTGTTCATTATGGTGGCGGTCGCTGCCTATAACACCTACATCACGCGTTCACGATCGCCTCGGATTGCCGAGAAGCCCACCGAGCCTAAACTCTCACTCGACCCCCGATTGCAGGCAATTCTGAAAACCGACACCCCACCGGAGCCAGAAGAGGACGCGCAAGAACTGAGCGATCGCTGGGATTTGCCGTCGGCAACCCTTTCCGTACCCAACGGTCCTGTGGAATCAAAAGGACACCTTGATCCACTCATCGATGTCATCACCCCCCTAAGCCTTGATCACCCCATCAGTGGTGATTTTGTCTTGGCTGCGTTACCGCCCAGCCGTCGGGTAGGTACCAAGCCATTCGCCGTTGAAGGGCGCCGTCAAGATCAAACCGTGTGGGAACACATTCAATTGTCACAGCAGTACGTTCAGCTGCAGGCGGGGCTTCAGTTAGCCAATCGTACCGGTCCAATCAATGACATTGAATTCTCTGAATACATTGTCAAAACCCAGGCATTTGCTGACATCATCAGTGCCCAGCCTGACTTCCCTGAGATGATGACGGAGGTCGCACGGGCCCGTGAACTCGACCAGTTTGCCAGCGCGCATGATGCGCAGCTGAACTTCACCATTCGGGCTGACAAAGCGGTTTGGACGGTCGGGTACGTACAATCGCACGCCGCAAAAATGGGGTTTGTACCCGGCTCATTACCCGGCAAGATGGTGCTGCAGTCGACCAATGGTGGGGTTCCCATTTTGACGCTGCGCTTCGACTCGCAGGCTGCCATGGCCGATGACACGGAGCACGCCAGCGTCCATGAACTGCGCATGGAGCTGGATGTCACGCATGTAGCCAGCCAATTGAACGCCTACGACCGCATGCGGAACACCGCGATCGATTTGGCAGCGGCAATGGACGGTATTCTCACTGACGACTCAGGTACTCGGCTGACGCCCGAGGCACTCGATCAAATCGGCCAGTCGGTTAAGAGCCTGTATGCCGAGCTTGCGGCGCGCGACGTCCCAGCTGGTTCGCCCCTAGCGAAACGTTTGTTCTCCTAACCCCATGCAACCGACAACCGATGTCCTGGCGCGCGCCGCTGCGTTACGCACCGAGCTACACGCGCACGCCCATCGCTACTACGTCCTGGATGACCCCGCCGTGCCGGATGCGGTTTACGACCAGCTGTTTCAAGAGTTAAGCGAACTCGAGGCAACGTACCCGTCTTTAAAGACCGCCGATTCACCAACGCAGCGCGTTGGTGCACCCGCATTGGATGCCTTCCAGTCGGTTGTTCACGACATTCCGATGCTGAGCATTCGGACCGAGACCGACACCACTGCACAGGGGGCTGTGTCTTTTGATACCCGAATTCGTAAAGAGCTGGAGCTAGGCCCTGAGGCGCCGCCCGTGGCCTATGCGGTTGAACTGAAGTTCGATGGTCTCGCTATGAGTCTGCGCTATGAGGACCACGTCTTGGTGCGTGCCGCCACCCGTGGCGATGGCGCAGTCGGTGAGGATGTCACCCACAACATCCGCACGGTCGGGCAAATACCGCTGCGTCTGCCACCAAGTGCACCGACCACCCTCGAGGTACGGGGTGAGGTGTACATGGCACGTGAAGACTTTGACAAGCTTAATGAGCGCCAAGCCGCTTCGGCACAGAAGTTGTTTGCCAACCCCCGTAATGCAGCGGCTGGTACGGTTCGCCAATTGGACTCGGGAATCGCGGCATCCAGACCCCTGCGATTCTTCGCCTACAGCCTCGCACACCAATCGGGCGGTGGGGCTGATCGCCAACTACAAACCCACGCGGAAACGCTGGATTGTTTGCGCGAATGGGGGTTCCCTGTTTCTGAGTGGACACAGGTGGTGTGCGGCGCGCACGGGCTGAGCGCCTTTCATGCGCGTGTGCAAGCGGCGCGCGACAGCCTTGGCTTCGATATCGATGGGGTTGTGTATAAGGTCAACAGCCTGGCCGCCCAGCGGCAATTGGGCTTTGTCAGCCGCGAGCCACGATGGGCTGTCGCGCACAAGTACCCCGCACAAGAAGCGCTGACGACAGTCAACGGCATCGATATTCAAGTCGGACGCACCGGCAAACTCACACCAGTGGCCAAACTGGCGCCTGTATTTGTCGGGGGCGTGACGGTGACGAATGCCACGCTGCACAACGAGGACGAGGCGCGTCGCAAGGATGTGCGCGTGGGCGACACGGTGGTGGTTCGCCGAGCCGGTGATGTGATACCCGAAGTGGTGTCCGTTGTGTTGGACCGCCGTCCTGACCAAACGGAGCCCTTTACCATGCCCCACCAATGCCCCATATGCGGCAGCGTGGCGCTGCGTTTCGAGGATGAGGCCGACTACCGGTGCACGGGTGGCTTGGTCTGTGGCGCCCAGCGCAAGGAAGCATTGACGCATTACGCATCACGCAAAGCCATGGATATCGATGGCTTGGGTGAAAAGATCGTCGACGCGCTAGTCGAAAGTGGACGCGTCAAAGACATTGCCGACTTGTACCGTTTGTCACTCAGCGACATCGCGACGCTGCCCCGTATGGCAGAAAAATCCGCGCAAAATTTACTGGATGCCCTGGAGGCATCCAAGAACGCCGATTTGGCGCGCTTCTTGTTCGGTTTAGGCATTCGCCATGTGGGGGAGGCCACAGCGAAGGCCTTGGTCCGGCATTTCGGTCGACTCGAGTCGATCATGAATGCGCAACTCGATGCACTCTTAGCGGTGCCAGACATAGGGCCTGTGGTTGCGCTCAGTATTCAGACTTTCTTTCAGCAACCCGCGCAGCGCGACATGGTCCACGCCATTCAAGGCCTTGGCGTACGATGGGCGGAGCACGATGGTCTCGCCGATATGGCCGCGTTGCCGCTCGGCGGCGTGACCGTCGTTTTAACCGGTACTTTGCCAACGCTGTCGCGTGATGAAGCAAAAGCCTTGCTGGAGGCGAAAGGCGCGAAGGTCGCAGGATCCGTGAGTAAAAAGACCCACTATGTGGTGGCAGGCGCGGAAGCCGGCAGCAAGCTGGAAAAAGCCCAGGCGTTGGGCGTACCCGTCATCGACGAGGCAGGTCTAATCCAGTTGCTCGCCGACGCGGGTGGCCCCTAGTCTTTGTGACGGTAGTAGCTTTGATTCAAAACGGCCGCAATTGCTGTGACCTCTTCGGGGAAGAGCGACAGATTAAGCGTCGTATTGCACTGCTCCACCATGCCACGCAATAAACCTGCATTGGTTAGACGGCCTTGCGGACGGTAAATGGCACTGCCATCGCCACCGAATTTTTTAGCATGACACGCGTTGCAGTTGTTATCCGCAATAAGCTGCCGACCCAGCTCAAAATCAGCGTCTTTGAATATCGCGGGGGTTTGTGCCATTGCAGTATGGCTCGCTAACAATGCGCTGAGCGCGAGGCTGACGGCGCAGACGAATGAGGAGATAGTGGGCATGGCAAGCAATCTTTTCAGAACGGTATAGTCTTGGCTAAATGGTAATCGAAACCAATCGGAGCATGCAATGAGCATCAAAACCATCATAAAAATGGGTGACCCCCGCCTGTTACGAACCGCGAAGCTGGTTACGGCCTTCAATACGCCCGAATTAGATCGACTGGTGCAAGATCTGCTCGACACGATGGCGGACGCCAACGGTGCTGGCCTCGCCGCGCCACAGATTGGCGTCGATCTGCAAGTGGTTATTTTTGGCAGTGGCGCTGTGAACCCCCGCTACCCCGATGAGCCGCCGATTCCGCAAACAATCCTGATTAACCCAGTGATCACACCGTTATCTGACGAAGAGAACACCAGCTGGGAGGGCTGTTTGTCAGTGCCTGGCCTCCGCGCGCAAGTGCCCCGTTGGACCCACATTCGCTACACCGGCTTTGATCCGAAGGGACAGCCCATTGATCGCACAGCCAGCGGTTTTCATGCCCGTGTCGCACAACATGAATGTGATCACCTGTTTGGCAAGCTTTATCCGATGCGGGTTCGCGACTTCAGCCAATTCGGCTTTGTCGACGTGTTATTCCCGGAACGCTCAGTCTTTGAGGGCCGCCAGTAATTCAGTCTCAAGCGCGATGCGCTCACGCTGGTTATTCAGGCACTCGCCGCGCACCAAGAAAGTGTCCTCAACACGCTCGCCGAGTGTGGTGATTTTTGACAGCTCCACGCTCACGTGGTGCAAGGCCAGGGTGCGCGCGATACCGTACAACAACCCAGTACGGTCACTGGCGGATATGGTGAGCAACCAGTTTTGCGCCTTCTCATCGGGGCGCAAAGCCACACGCGGCGTGACTGGAAAACTCTTCACCCGGCGTGACAGGCGACCAAGCTGAGGCTCTGGTAGCGGCGTTTGCTGCGCAAGACGCTGGAAGAGGTCCGCCTCAATCATGCCAATCAATTCACGGTACTGGTCGGCAAGTTGATTAGATGTCACCTCAAAGGTGTCCAGCGCTTGGCCTTGCTTGGTCGTGTGAATGCGTGCATCCAAGATACTGAATCCCGCCCGGTCGAAGTAGCCACAAATTCTCGCGAACAAATCGGTCTGTTCCGGCGCAAACACCATCACCTGTAGCACATCGGCGAAACTGGTACGCCGCGCCCGCACCATGGGTTTGGTTGGGTGGGGATTTTCATGGAGGAAGCGAGAAACGTGACGCGTGTGCCACGCGATGTCATCGCCGTCATGGCGCATGAAATAACTGATATCCAAAAGGCTCCAGACGCTTTCGTGGGCCATATGGGGCAGGGCATTGAGCGCCAGAATCGCTAAGGCATCGCGTTTACGTGCATCGACAATCGCATCCGATGCAACCGTTGCGCCGCCCAAAACCCGTTGTGCAGCGCGGAACAGGTCCTCAAGCAACTTGCCCTTCCAGGCATTCCACACCTTTGGGGAGGTACCGCGAATATCCGCGACCGTAAGTAAGTACAACGCGACCAGATAACGCTCTGACCCGACGCGCATCGCAAAACGGCTGATGACTTCTGGATCGGTCAAGTCTTGCTTTTGAGCCACATGGCTCATCAACAGATGGCTCTCTACCAAGAACTCAATGAGTTTCGTGTCTTCTGCGGGTAGACGGTGCTGTTTGCAAAAGACTCGGACGTCGCGCGCGCCCAGCACGGAGTGGTCGCCACCACGCCCTTTGGCAATGTCGTGAAACAGTGCTGCGATGTACAAAAGCCAAGGCTTATCCCAGCTGGCAGCTAGTTGCGAGCAAAAAGGATATTCATGCGAGTGGTCAGCGATGAAAAACCGCCGCACATTACGCAAGACCATCAGCGTGTGTTGATCTACGGTGTACACATGGAACAAGTCGTGCTGCATTTGACCGACGATGTTCCGAAACGCCCACAGATACCGGCCTAACACCGATGTCTGGTTCATCAGTCGCATGGCATGGGTGATGCCTTCGGGGAACTTCAAAATAGCCATGAAGGTTTCGCGGTTGACAGGGTCGTTGCGAAACTTGGCGTTCATGATGGGCCGAGCGCTGTACAAAGCTCTAAGGGTTCTTGCTGAAAAACCAGTGATACCCACCGTCTTTTGGTACAGCAGGAACGTCTCTAAAATGGCTTGCGGCTCACGCAAGTACAGGTCATCATCGGCCACCTCAATCAAGCCACTGCGATCAAAGAAGCGCTCGTTGATCGGGGTCATGGGTCGCTGCGCTTGGTGAGCGCGGGCGTAGAGCGCCTCCTCAATGTTCAAAAGCACGATTTGATTCAACTGCGTGACCGCCTTAGCGGCCCAGTAATAGCGCTTCATCAGCGCTTCACTGGCGCGCTGTGCACCACGTGCCTGACCACTCTCGGAGACCACCGCTTTGAAACCGAAGGCCTCTGCCAACGGCGTTTGAACGTCAAATATCAACCGGTCTTCGCGACGCTTGGTGATGATGTGTAACCGGGCTCGGATGAGGCATAACAGCGCCTCGTTGGATTTGATTTGTCCCAACTCCAGCGGAGTCAGCAAACCGTTCTCCGCCATTTCGTCCCAAGTTTGTCCAAAGCCAGCGGCACTGGCGACCCAAGCGATGATTTGAAGATCGCGCAGACCACCGGGTGACTCTTTGCAGTTGGGCTCGAGCGCATAGGGCGTATTCTCAAAACGCTGATGGCGTTGCTGCATCTCTAGCGTTTTAGCAGTGAAGAAGGCATTTGCATCAAGGCCTGCCCGCACCTGCGCCATCAACTCGGGTAACGTCGCTTTGGCGCCGCAAATCCAGCGAGATTCAATCAATGCCGTTTGAATCGTGACGTCACCAGCCGCCTCGGACACGCATTCAGCCACCTTGCGCACGCTTGAGCCAATCTCCAAACCGGCGTCCCAACACAATCCAATGAAACGCTCTAGCTGTGCGCGCAACAGGGGATCGTTTTCAGGGTCGGCAGACACCGGCAAAAGCACCAGTACATCAACATCGGAGGCAGGAAACAATTCGCCGCGACCATAACCGCCCACAGCGACGAGAGTCAGCGCGCTGGGCATTTCTGCCATGCGCCATACCAAGCGCAACGTTTGATCGGTATGTTTGGCGAGTTGGCGTAAGACGCCTTTAACCCCCCGAGCCTGCAGTGACGGGCTCAGGAGGCTGTTTTGAAGCGCGACTTTACCGGCCCGATGCGCCTCACGCAGCGTCTGTATGTCGGGCGAGATTACGCCCCCAGGCGCCTGACCGGCGACGGCGTCAGGTGCGAGTGGCATGAACAAAATCGGGCGGCGGAGGGCTACCAGCCGACAAGGTGAGTACCTCATAGCCCGTGGAGGTCACCAAAATGGTGTGCTCCCATTGCGCGGACAACGACCGGTCTTTGGTCACGATGGTCCACCCGTCGTTCATCTCTTTGATGTCACGCTTACCGGCGTTGATCATGGGCTCGATGGTGAAAGTCATGCCCTCAACCAGGGTCTCGCCGGTACCAGGCGTTCCGTAATGCAGGATTTGAGGGTCCTCGTGGAACCCACGACCGATACCGTGGCCGCAAAATTCGCGCACCACGCTGAACCCGTGGCCTTGCGCGAAGGTTTGAATGGCATGGCCGATATCACCCAGTCGAACGCCGGGCTTGACCATGACGATGCCTTTCCACATGGCGTCGTAGGTGATGCTGCACAGGCGCTTGGCCGCAATCGAGCCCTCGCCAACGACGAACATGCGACTGGTGTCACCATGCCAACCATCCTTGATCACCGTGATGTCGATGTTGATGATGTCGCCTTTTTTCAGCGCCTTCTCATTCGGAATACCGTGACAGATCGTGTGATTGACTGAAGTGCAGATCGACTTGGGGTAGGGGGTATACCCGCCTGGTGCGTAGTTCAGCGGTGCAGGAATCGCTTGTTGCACATCAACGATGTAATCGTGCGCGAGCTTATCCAAAGCTTCCGTCGTCACACCCGCCTTCACATGGGGAGTGAGGTAGTCAAGCACCTCGGACGCGAGGCGACCAGCGACCCGCATACCAGCGGCGTCGGCTTCTGTTTTGTAGGTAATGGGCATGCCTCAATTATCGCATTGCGCAGGCGACTACACGAGGGGCTGTATACAGCGTTTAGCGATGCGGGTTCCCCCACTAAAATAACGGTTTTTGGCGCTTTGGCACCACCACCCGAGACCACCGTGACTCCTTCAACGCCTCCGATCCTGCATCTTTTCCCTGGCGCTGCTGCCCTAAGTCCCTTCAAACAAAAGCAACTGCTGGCACAAATCCAAGCCATCGTCCCAACCGTCACGGAACTAGCGGCCCAAGCGGTGCACGTGGCGGTCTTTGCCACCGAGCCGACGCCGGCACAACGCGCCGCACTTGCAGCCCTTCTGGAGCCCGCACACGGGGTCGTCATTGACCTCAAAGCGCCGACCCACGGCTGGGGATGGTGGGTCACGCCCCGTTTGGGCACGGTGTCCGCTTGGGCGTCGAAGGCCACCAACATTGCCCACAATTGCGGCATTCAAGTCACTCGGGTGGAACGCGTCACGCAATGGCAAATTAGCTTCAAAAAGAAAACCAACCTCAGCGCCGAACAGCAAGCCGCGATACTGGCTATGGTGCACGACCGTATGACCGAATCGGTGCTCTTTGCGCAAACAGAGATCGCGCAGTTGGCCGTTGCGCAAGCTGCACCGCCGATGGTAAGGATTGATTTGCTTGGGGGCGGACTTGATGCGCTGGCGGTCGCGAACCAGCAGTTCGGTCTGGCCCTCGCCGCCGAGGAAATGAGCTATCTGGTGGATGCTTTCAAGGCACTTGGACGCAACCCGACCGATGTTGAGTTGATGATGTTCGCGCAAGCCAACAGCGAACATTGCAGACACAAAATTTTTAACTCTCGCTTCATCATTGACGGCGAGTCACAGGACGAAAGCCTGTTTGGCATGATTCGCAACACCCATCGTTTGCAGCCTGCACACACGGTGGTCGCGTATGCCGACAACGCGGCGGTGATGACGGGACACACCGTGCAAGCGTTCACGCCTGCTGATCCAACCCAGCCCAGCGCCTATGCAGCCAAGTCCGCGCTGCGGCACGTGTTGATGAAGGTGGAGACCCACAACCATCCGACGGCAATCAGCCCTTATGAGGGTGCTGCGACGGGAGCAGGCGGCGAAATACGGGATGAGGGCGCGACCGGCCGCGGTTCTGCACCCAAAGCGGGACTCACAGGTTTCACAGTGTCTGGTTTGGATTGGCCCAAAGATGCGCAAGCGATCGTAGGGCCATCGGTCGATGCCTTGCCAACGGGTCCCACGCACATGGCAAGCTCACTCGAGATCATGCGGGATGGTCCACTCGGTGGCGCTGCTTTTAACAATGAATTTGGGCGCCCCAATCTAACCGGCTACTTTCGCAGCTTTGAGCAAGTGATCGACTCCGATGTTGATCGCGTCCACTGGGGCTACCACAAACCCATCATGATCGCGGGTGGTCTGGGCGTCATCGACGACGCCCTCACGCACAAGATCGCTTTTCCCGCCGGCACGCTACTGGTGCAACTGGGTGGTCCCGGCATGCGCATCGGGATGGGCGGTGGTGCAGCCAGTTCCTTGGCCAGTGGCTCGAATGCGGCAGACCTTGACTTCGACTCCGTTCAACGCGGAAACCCCGAGATAGAACGCCGCGCGCAGGAAGTCATCAACCACTGTTGGCGTTTGGGCGAAGCCAATCCGATTTTGGCCATCCATGATGTCGGCGCTGGCGGCTTGTCAAACGCGTTTCCAGAGCTCACCAATGATGCGGGGCGGGGTGCCTTTTTTGATCTTTCGGCAATTCCGCTTGAGGCGTCAGGCTTGGCGCCGAAAGAGATCTGGTGTAACGAGAGCCAAGAGCGCTACGTGTTGGCCGTCTCAGCGGATGCTTGGCCACAATTGGCGGCCTTAGCAGCGCGCGAGCGCTGTCCCATCAGCGTGGTGGGGGTTGCGACCGAAGCCCCGCAACTGATTGTCGCCGACGAGCGCTTGCCGACCGCCACAGCCGCAACGGCGCCGACCGCTGGCGACAACCGCCCTGTGGATATGCCAATGGGCGTGTTGCTGGGTAAGATGCCGGCGCTGACGCGGGACGTCCAGCGCATCCGCAGGCAATACAAGGCACTGGACCTCGACGGGGTGTCTCTCACGCAAGCGGTCACCGATGTATTGCGCAGTCCGACCGTCGCCTCTAAACGCTTTTTAGTCACCATTGGTGACCGAGCCGTAGGCGGCTTAACGCACCGTGATCAAATGGTTGGGCCATGGCAAGTGCCGGTGGCTGACTGTGCCGTCACGTTGGGGGACTATGTTGGATTTGCAGGCGAGGGCATGGCGATGGGCGAACGTTCGCCATTGGCCATTTTCAACGCGGCAGCGTCGGGCCGCATGGCCATCGCCGAAAGTCTGACCAACCTGTTGGCGGCGCCTTTCAGGCTCGAAAAAGTCAAGTTATCGGCGAATTGGATGGCCGCCTGCGGTGAGGCGGGCGAAGACGCGGCGTTGTATGAGACCGTCAAGGCCGTGGGTATGGAACTGTGCCCTGCGCTCGGTGTATCGATCCCCGTGGGCAAGGACAGCTTGTCGATGCGCACGCAGTGGAAAACCGAGGCGGGATCGGAAAAGGTGGTTTCACCCGTCAGTCTGGTCGCCACCGCGTTTGTGAGCCTGGACGATGTGCGCGGCACCCTGACACCGCAGCTGGATGGACAGGTGCCAGACACCACACTGATTTTGGTTGATTTGGGGCGTGGCAAGATGCGCATGGCGGGTAGCCAGTTAGCACAGCAACTCAACCAGACTGACGTCCAAACCCCCGACTTAGACGACCCCAAGGACTTGGTTGCGTTGATCGATGCCATCAATGAACTTCGCAGCAATGGCATGCTGTTGGCCTACCACGACCGCAGTGATGGCGGTCTGATGGCGACCGTTTGCGAAATGGCGTTTGCTGGCCACGTCGGCGTTGCACTGAACGTCGACATGCTCTTGCTAGAGGGTGATGGGATCAGTGACAGCCGAATGGACGTTGGCGACAGCAAAAACTGGGCATCTCAGGTTGACGCACGCCGCCAAGAGCGGACGCTGAAAGCGCTTTTCAACGAAGAATTGGGGGCGGTTATTCAAGTGCACACAGCGCAGCGTGACGAGACATTAGCCACCCTTCGGCGCCATGGATTGGGCGCTTGCAGCCATGTGATCGGAAAGACCCGCCCTGACTCGTCGACCATGCCGACCGGAAAAGGCCGTATCCAGGTGTGGCGGGACACGCGGTCTATTTTCGATGCCGCGCTGGCCGACTTGCACGCCGTATGGGACAGCGTTAGCTGGCAAATGTGCCGCCTGCGTGACAACCCCGAGTGCGCCGATCAGGAGCACGGCCATGTCAGCAATCCCGACGATCCGGGAATGCAGTGGCATGTGCCATTCGCGGTGACGCCGTTTATCGAGAGCGCTAAAAGTGCAACAACCGCGCGGCCCCGCGTGGCTGTGCTCAGAGAGCAGGGCGTGAACTCTCACGTCGAAATGGCTGCCAGTGTTGACTTGGGCGGATTTGAAGCCGTTGACGTCCATATGAGCGACCTGCAGGCCGGCCGCGCTAATTTGGCAGATTTCAACGGTCTGGTCGCCTGTGGTGGCTTCAGTTACGGCGACACGCTCGGTGCGGGCATTGGATGGGCTCGAAGCATCTTGTTCAACGAGGAGTTGTTGAAACAATTTGAGGCGTTTTTTGCCCGCAGTGACAGCTTTGGTCTGGGCATTTGCAACGGTTGCCAAATGTTTGCGGAACTGGCACCCATCATCCCGGGCGCCCAAGCCTGGCCGCGGTTCACGACCAATCAGAGTCAGCGTTTTGAAGCTCGCCTGAGTTTGGTTGAGGTCACAGAATCGCCGAGCATTTTCCTCCAGGGCATGACCGGCGCGCGGCTCCCGATCGCCGTCGCACACGGCGAGGGTTTTGCCAATTTCAGTCAACGCGGTGACGCCACGTCGGTATTGACCGCATTACGCTTTATCGACAACACCGGCCAACCCACCACGCAATACCCTGCCAACCCCAACGGCAGCGCCAACGGGTTGACGGGCGTGACAACACCTGATGGCCGGTTCACCGCCTTGATGCCGCACCCTGAACGCGTCTTCCGTAATATCCAAATGAGTTGGACGGGCGGCGACATCAACTCGGCAAGTCCCTGGTCTCAGTTGTGGCATAACGCCAGGAAGTGGGTGGGCTGATCGCCGTTGCGGCTGCCACCCGCGTCGGATTTACAAAAACAGGAAAACCATGAGCGATATCACGCAAACATCACCCGTCTATGTCTTAGTCCACGGTGCATGGCACGGGGCTTGGTGCTGGTCCAGAACCATTCCCGCGCTGACAGCGATGGGGGTGTCGGCGCATGCCATCAACCTCACCGGCGTCGGTGAGCGCGCCCACCTGCTGAGTGCACAAATCAACCTGTCAACACATGCGGCCGATGTGATCGAAACCATCCGCAGCCACGAATGGTCATCTGTTGTGCTGGTGGGTCACAGCTACGGCGGCATGGTCATCACGCAAGCCGCGCAGCGCTTGATGAGCGAGCTGCCCGGCGTACTCCAGCGCTTGGTTTACATCGACGCCCACGTGCCCATGGACGGCGAGAGTTGGGGCATGGTGCAATCTGAGGAGACTCGCCAGTTGCGTTTGGCAGAGGGCGCCCGTAACGGCGGGGTGTATCTGTCACAACCCGATGCAAGCAAATTTGGCTTAGAGGGCGACGACCGTGATTGGGTCAATCGGCGCCAAACACCCCAGCCTTTCGGTGTTTACGTTGACCCGGTCCGTGTCGACAACGCCGCACTCGACCGCTGTCACCGAACGTATATCAACTGCACCGGTAACGTGCTGTCGGGCCTTGAAATCAGCCGCTCGCGGGTGAAAGGTAACCCACTGTGGCGTTACATGGAGATGGCCACGGGTCATGACCCCATGGTCAGTCACCCTGAGGCGCTGGCGGACTGTTTAGTCCGCAGCGCGAAGATCGCACCGCAGGGCTGAAGCCCTGCCGTGTTTATTGCACCTTGGCTTTCTTCAACAGGTCGTCTTGTGCCTGTGTCAGCGCGTTCTCACGCAACTGCTTGGCAATAGCGTCTTTGACTTCCGCGAGCGGTGGTAATTCACGCTTGCGCTTGTCGGTCAACCGGATGATGTGCCATCCAAACTGGCTTTCGACTGGGGCTGCTGTCGTTTGTCCCACTTCCAAAGCGACCATGGCTTTTGAAAACTCTGGCACATAGCTGTTAGCGGCGGCAAAGTTCAAGTCTCCGCCCTGGGCACCCGAGCCAGGATCTTTGGAGTGCTGCTTCGCGAACGCCGCAAAGTCAGCACCGGCAGCCAGCTTGGCAGTCAGGTCTTTGGCCTCGGCCTCAGTCGCCACCAGAATGTGGCTCGCGCGGTACTCGGTTGCTTCTGGGCTGTTGGCAATGCGATCGTATTCGGCCTTGATGGCGGCATCATCGACACTGGCCTGCGCTTCTATGTCTGCGAATAAGGCCCGAATCAGAATGCTTTGACGAGCCATCTCCATTTGATCTGCGTAGGTTTGAGTTTTGTTCAGACCTCTCGCGGTGGCTGCTTGAATCAAGATTTCTCGGTTGATGATTTCTTGTTTGATCTGTGCGCGCACGTTGTCATCAATCGCTTGTCCGGTCGCCGCGAGCTGACGCTCCATCGCGGCGGCGCGGCTCGTGGGAACCGGTTTGCCATTCACGATGGCCAAATTTTGTGCCGCTGCGGGGAGGGCGACCAGTCCGGTCAACACGACTGCGCAAACAGCAATCGCTGACTTTGCTTGCTTTGAGAATGCTTGCTTCATAGGGATTGAAAAGGTTAGGGAGGAAAGGGTGATGCGCTCATGGCGCGGGCAAAATTTCGATGGCAAGCGCGTGCAGGCCAATCGCCATAAGCGGTTGCACGGCATCATACACAAGCCGGTGCTGCGCAACCCGGCTTCGGTTTTGAAACTGAGGGGAGGCGATGCGGACCCGGAAGTGGGTACCTGTACCAAGACCATTGGAGCCTGCATGCCCAATGTGGTCGGCACTTTCGTCGATCACTTCAAGTGCGGATGGGTGCAATGCCGCACGCAACAAACGATCGATCGTGGCTGCGTCTGAGTTGAGGTCTGAGGTGCTCACGACGGGTCCTCATTGGCGGCGTGGCCGGGCCCATCCCCCTTGAGGTACTTGGCCAAATAGAAGCCCTGACCAACGATGAACACCACCGGAAACGCATAACCCCAAATCTTGAAGTCAACCCACTGATCCAAGGTGTAGAAGACCGCAACGAACGCGTTCAGGGCACCCATGGCGAGGAAATACACGGCCCAAATGACGCATAAACGCTGCCAAACCAAAGCAGGCAACTTGAGTTGGGCGCCGAGCATCATGTGCAATAAGTTGCGCTTGGCACCCCACAACGCACCCAACAAAACCAACGCCAGTGCGGTGTACAAGACGGTCGGCTTCCATTGAATGAAGCGCTCATCGTGCAGACTGAGGGTGAGCGCACCAAAAATCAGGATCAAGGCCAGTGTGGCCTTCTGAACCGCCGCGACGCGCCGCTCGATCGCATACAGCAAACCGGTTTGCAGCACGGTCGCGGCCATGAGGACACCGGTTGCCGTGTAAATGTCTGCCATGCGGTACGCCACCACAAACAGGGCAATAGGGAAAAAGTCGATTAAAAGTCGCATGGCAGGGATTATCGCCGTTTGGGAACGGTCACTTTAGCTGGAGCAACTGATCTGAAGGGTTTTTGCCCAATCGGGCGGCAGGCCGGCCCAATGGTCGTAGCCAGGGTGCTCGGCGAACGGCTGTTCGAAAACCGCTTTCAGTTGATTGACCATCGTAAAGTCACCGTTTATGGCCTGCAGGATGGCTTCTTGGGCTAAGTGATTGCGCAAAACATATTTGGGGTTGCGTGCCAACATGCGGGCCACCTGCGTGGCCTGTTCCGCCGGGGTTTGACGTTGCAGACGTTCTGTAAATCGCTGCCACCAAGCGCCTAATGCCGCTCTGTCGATGAACCAGCGCGCGAGCGCCTCGGGCGGTTGGGTAGGATCCATCACCGTGGGCTCAGCAGCATGACTCAGCGTACGCCAGGCGATGGTGTAATCCACGCCATCTTTCGCCAACAAATCCTGCCAGTCGTTGATCAGTTCGCCATCACCTTCCATAGGCACCAACAGCCCCATCTTGTCCCGCATGACCTGCGTGTAGGTGGTCGTGAACGCGTCGGGGTAGCACTGAATCGAGGCCGCTAAGGCCTCAACATCAGTGGTCAGTCCCGCCAAGGCTTGCGCCAAGGCATGCACGTTCCAGTAACCCACCTGAGGTTGTTGGTTGTAGGCATACCGCCCGTTGTGATCAGAGTGATTGCAAATATGTTCAGGCACGAACGCATCCAGGAACTGGAACGGACCGTAATCGATCGTCAGGCCGATAACGCTCATGTTGTCTGTATTCATGACACCATGACAAAAACCCACGCACTGCCATTGGGCAATCAAGGCGGCGGTGTCACTGGCCACGCGCGCGGCGAATGCATTCACTTGCTCGTTGATGCTCAAATCCTTGAGATCGGGGAAATGGGCGTCTAACGTGGCGTCAAACAATGTACGCAACGCCTCAGGCTTGCCATGGTGGGCGAAGTGTTCAAAGTGCCCGAATCGCAAAAAGGTCGGGGCCGCACGGGTCACGATGGCGGCTGTCTCTAAGGTTTCGCGTCGCACCGGCGTGTGGGCGGCGACCAATGCCAGTGCACGGCTTGTCGGGATACCCAGTCCATGCATCGCTTCGCTGCAGAGATACTCGCGGATGCTGCTACGCAAGACGGCACGTCCATCCCCCATGCGTGAATAGGGCGTCGGGCCAGCCCCTTTCAGTTGCAGCTCCCAATCTCCGCCCTGGGTTTGAATTTGGCCCAAAAACAAGGCTCGTCCATCGCCCAACTGGCCTGCCCAAACGCCAAATTGATGCCCGCTGTAAACCGTTGCCACCGACGGCGGCCCACCTGGCCAAGGTGCATTCCCGCCCAAAACGGCCAATCCATGCGCCTCAAGTGAACCAACGGTCATTCCCAGTTCGTCGGCAAACGCGTGGTTGATGGCGCCCCAATGCAGCCCAGCCAGGGGGGTAGCCGGTGTCTCAGTCGCGAAGGTCGCCCCCAACCGGGCCAAACCGATAGGACTGAGTGTGGGCAACGATGTGCCATGATGAAGTTTGGACATCAGTGTATTGTCCCCCAAGCGTGTCGATTGCACTGAATTCGCGTTAGCATCCCCCTGTGTAGACCACGACATTAATCACGGAGACCACTCATGCTTGGCATCATGCAAGACCACCCCCTGTTAATCAGCAGCATCATCACGCACGCAGAACGCTTTCACTCTGAAACAGCGATTGTTTCGCGCCGCGTTGAAGGGGACCTTCATCGAACTGACTGGGGTACCGTTGCCAAGCGCGCGAAGCGCATGGCCAGGGCCCTCGATACCTTAGCGATTGCCCCTGGCAGCCGCGTAGCGACCCTCGCGTGGAACGGCTATCGCCACCTTGAAACCTACTTCGGCGTGAGCGGTAGCCAGCGGGTTTTACACACCCTGAACCCGCGGCTGTCACCGCAACAACTGGCCTGGATCGTGAACCACGCTGGCGACGAGGTCGTTTGTTTTGACACCACCTTCCTGCCGCTGATCGAGGCCGTTTGCGATCAGTGTCCCACCGTCAAGCACTGGATTGCTTATGCGGCGGGAGACCAATTGCCAGCGACCACCAAAATCAAAAACCTGCTGTCTTACGAGGCCCTGTTGGAGGCCTCATCAGAGGTCTACGAATGGCCCGTTTTTGACGAGCAAAGTGCGTCGAGCATGTGCTACACGAGTGGCACAACCGGTAATCCGAAGGGCGTGCTTTACAGCCACCG
>JBMTSM010000010.1:0-21785 GCA_049448275.1 Burkholderiaceae bacterium | reverse complement strand
GCCAGTTAATTGCTAGATCACGGGTGTGCGTTGAGAAGGACATAGGTCAATTATGGATACAAGAGACAGTAATTCTCCGAAAAAATCAAACCTTACGTCGAATGCTGAAAAGTCGTCGTGGCGGCGTCATTTGGTCGATCAACGTCAAAACATGGGGGACCATGAAGGGCGTTCGGATTGGCTACAGCGGGTCTTGCGGGTGTGGTTGGTCGAACGCACGGATACCGTGATTGGCGCCTACTGGCCGATCAAGGGTGAGTTTGATGTGCTACCGGCCTTGTTCCGTTGGCAAGAAGCGGGGCGCGAAGGCGACGCAGTAGAAGCCCCCATCCAACGTCGCATCGGCTTACCGGTGATGAATAAGACGGATAAAACCTTGCAGTTTCACGCGTGGTACCCCGGTTGCCCGATGGAGCCCGATGCTTACGGTATCCCCAAGCCCAAAGGCACCGAGGTTTTGGTGCCCACATTGTTATTTATTCCATGCGTGGGCTATGGTCCAGGGGGGTATCGTTTGGGGTACGGGGGTGGCTTTTATGACCGGACTTTGGCGCAACTCAACCCCCGTCCGTTCACGGTGGGTTTGGGGTTTGCGAATGCCTTTTTGCCAGACTTAGAGCCCGAGCCGCATGACATTCCGTTGGATGCCATCTTGAACGAAAATGGGGTGGTTTGGCCAATGACGATGCCAAGTTTGGGGCCGCGTGACTAATTTTATTTTTGGAGTTTTTTATGGGTAAGGCATTTGCAAGTCAAGCCGACTTGACCGACAAGAAGATCACTTTTGAACAGTTGTCTGCGCACTGCTGGGCCTATACCGCTGAAGGTGATCCGAACAGTGGGGTGATCATTGGTGATGACGCGATCATGGTCTGCGACACCACGGCGACGCCTTTGATGGCAAAAGATTTGATCGCCAAAATCCGTACCGTTAGCGACAAGCCAATTAAGTATGTGCTGCTCACCCACTACCACGCCGTGCGCGTGTTGGGGGCCAGTGCTTACAAAGCCGAAGGCGCAACTGAAATCATCGCCAGCCAAGGCACGCTTGAGTTGATCCAGGAGCGCGGTGCGCAGGACATGCAAAGCGAGATGGAGCGCTTCCCCCGTCTGTTCCAAGGTGCTGATTCCGTACCGGGCCTGACCTGGCCTACTTTGGTGATTGGTGGCGGCAATCCAGTTGCTGGCGAAGTACCTGGCAAGATTACATTGGACTTGGGCGGTGTGCAGGTGCAGGTTTGGCACCCAGGCCCCGGGCATACCAAGGGTGACACCATTGCATGGGTAGAAGCTGAGGGCGTGTTGTACAGCGGTGATTTGGTTGAGTACGAAGCCGGTGTGTACACCGGTGATGCCCAACTCGCCGAATGGCCTGCGACCTTGGAGGTGTTGCGCCAGCTGAATGCGACGGCGTTGGTTCCTGGGCGTGGCGAAGCCATGAAGGGGACGGCTGGTGTGAACCAAGCCTTGGACTACACCAAACGCTGGGTGGAGACCCTGTACCGCTGTGGTCAAGAAGCGGCTGCACAAGGCATGGATTTGAAGGCGGCAATGGCGCATACCCGCCAGGCGATGGACCCTATTTTTGGCCATGTCTTCATTTACGAGCACTGCTTGCCGTTTGATGTGACGCGCGCTTTTGATGAAGCGCAAGGCATTAAGCACCCCCGAATTTGGACCGCCGAGCGCGACAAAGCCATGTGGGATGCGTTGCAGGCGTAACCCCGGGGATTTGTTAAAAAGAGTGAGCGCTCACACTTAAAAATAACTATATAAAACAAACACAAAAGCCTTGCTACCTATTTTTGGGTAGCAAGGCTTTTGTGTTTTGAGTGGGCTTAATCCCAGTTTTTTTACTCAAAAATACTGTACATAAACACAGTATTTAGGTCATACTTCGTTCCCCTTTTTGGTTTTCGAGTTGATCATGTTATCCCCCGCTTTACCGCTAGTCGCCCCGTCACTGAGGGCATCACTGACCCCGCCAAAAACCCGGACCACCCTTCCAACTGGGCTGGCCGAATTGGATGCCTGCTTACCTGGTGGGGGCTGGCCGCAAGGGGGACTGGTTGAGCTGGTTCAAGGTCATCGACCACACCCTTTTTGCCGACAGGCGACCTGGTCGTTGTTGTTGCCGGCGCTGCAACAACTCCAGCGCCCATTGGTGGAAGGCGATGACGCACCCCCTGGTTGGTTGGGGTGGGTGGGCGATGGGGGTGTATCCCCCTTCGCCCCCAGTTTGGCCGCACAAGGCCTTGATATGCGGCGTTTTATTTGGATCGTGACCAATCGTGGTGATACGCCAGTCGCTGCGGCATGGGCTGCTGAGCAGTTGCTGCGCTGCGAGTCGGTGCAGGCGGTGGTGTTGCAAGGGCTTGCCGCCACACCGCAAGCCCCATCGATTTTGAGACGCTTGCACTACAGCGCGCAAGCGAATGAGAAATACCTATGGGTCATCCGGACAGTGGAGGCCGCTCAGCAAGCCTCGCCGGCCGTCCTTCGCCTGCAATGGTGTGTAACTGACGAGGCGGGGTTGCACGTGGGTCTGCGGGTGCTGAAGGCGACCGGTCACCCCGTTGATCGAACGGTATTGATACCTCAAGCCAGTGGTGCTTTACAGCAGGCCTTGCAAGCGGCACAGGCCATGCGCAGGTGGCGCCGTGAAGAGGAGGCTGCGCATACCGCAATGCCTCAACGAGAGTACCCCCATGCCGTGGTTGGCCAGTCACCCCGCGCATTGGTTGCGTGAAGCGCTCGGCGACTTGCCGTGGCAGCACCAGCACCCGCTGTGGCAGGCGCTGGCGTCGCGGTTTGTCGTCTATTCACCGCACCTTTACACCTGGCCAGATACGCCTGATGTATGGCTACTTGACTTACGCAGTGTCCAGCGGTTGTGGCGAGGTGACGTGTTGCGGTTAGCCCATCAGCTTCAGGATGATTGTCACGCGTGGGCACCAACGCCTTTGACGGCGGCACTGGTATTTGGCGTTGGTGACAGCCCTTGGCAAGCCGCTGCACGCATGGCATGGGCCTTACACAACGCTGCGTCGCCAGCGGGCGTGTGGTCAGAGCCCGATGTTGATGCGCTGCCGCTGTGGACCCTATCGCCACTGCGTAAAGCCCTCAAGCCGCTAGCCGCCATGGGTATTCGCCACTGGGGTGAATTGCGGACCTTGCCGCGTCCAGGGGTCATGCGACGTTGGGGACGCGTTGCCATTGATACCTTGGATCAAGCCTATGCAAAGGCCGAGACGCCGTTGAAAGCGGTGACCGTGCCTGATACGTTCAGCGCGCACGCAGATTTACCCGCACCAGTCAGCGACTTGACAGCGCTCTACGAGCGGGGTGAGCAAATGGTGCAAGACCTGTGTGCGTGGCTGGCAGCCAGGCGCCGTGTTACCACAGCGATTGAGTGGCGTTGGCGCAGCGAAAAGCGTCAAAACGCGCGCTATGCCGATGAGCCGATCGATACCCATTTGTTGCTACGCGCCAGTGAAGCCCATGCCGATCCTGCGGTGTGGTGGCGTCTGACGCAAACCCATTGGCAACAGCAGGTGTTGGGGCAACCTGCTGTTGCGGTGTATTTGATAGCTGTTGAGACTTATTCTCAAACCGATCACACCCTCAGTCTGTGGCGCCCCGCGCGTGGGCAATCGGCAGAATCGATTGGGGCCTGTTTAGATCGCTTACAGGCTCGTTTGGGGGTTGATGCCGTGCGCATGGTCACTTTGCATGATGCGGTTGCACCAGAAGCGCAGCAGCAGTGGCGCGCCTATGATCCCAGCGCATCACGCCGATTGTTATCTGCGCACATGCGCCACACATCCGTTGATACAACGGTTGATCCGCGGGAAGCGGCGTACCAAGCGCAAGTGGCTCGTACCCACGATGTGCAGTTGTTACGGCCGCCGTGGCTGTTGCAGACGCCACAGCGGTTGCTTGTGCGTGAAGAGCGGCCTGTGGTTGGCGTACCGTTGCGCTTGCTGATGGGGCCTGAGCGCATGGAGTTGGTCGGCTGGTCAGAAGCGGAGCGAGCCGCGCCTGTGGTCCGTGATTACTACGTCGCATGGAGCGCGAGCGCAGGGTTGTTGTGGGTCTATAAAACACAGACACGCTCACCGGACACCTGCACAACCGAGGTGCGGTGGTACTTGCACGGGTTGTATGGCTAACACAACCGCAACGCCACCCGCATACGCTGAACTGATGGCATTGAGTCATTTCAGCTTTCAGGTGGGCGCTTCGTCGCCTGAGGTATTGGTGACCCGTGCCAGCGAATTGGGTTATAGCGCTTTGGCATTGACCGATGTGTGCTCAGTGGCAGGGGTGGTACGTGCACATGTGCAGGCGAAACAGCTGGGCTTGCCGTTTTTACCAGGCGCCTCATTTACCTGGCCCGACCAATGGCGCTTGGTTGCTTTGCCCCAAAACATAACGGGCTGGTCGGCGTTATGCCGACTGATTACACAAGCTCGGACGGGCACCATTCAGCGTGATGGGGTGTCGATCCCGCCCGAAGATGTGCCAGTGGATGAAGATGACCGAGTTGAAAAAGGCTTGGTCCGCATGCCACCTTGGCTACAAGTGGCGAGGCAACTCACAGATTGCGCGTTGATTCTGATACCCCCCCGTTTGCCGGTGGGAACCCCAACAACAACCCTTGACGCGGTTGCACAGCGCTTGACGGCTTGGCAAACGCAGCTGGGTACCCAAGCCCCTGCGCGTTTGTGGATCGGTGCGGTATTACACCAACAGGCTGATGACGATTGGTGGCAACAGCAACTGAAAATGTGGGAAATCAAGACGCGCATTCCCGTGGTCTGTGTGGGCGATGCGCGTATGCATGTGCGCGCTAAAAAGCCCCTCCTTGACGTGGTGACCGCGATTGGTTTGAGGCGTCCGTTACGGGACTGTGGCAGTGCCTTGGTAGGCAACGCCCAAATGCATCTGCGACGCCGTTGGCACTTGGCCCGACTGGTACCGGCTACGTGGTTGATGCGCAGTGTGGCGGTGATGCAGTCATGTCGCTTCTCGTTGGACGACATCAAGTACCGGTACCCCACTGAATCCGTCGCACCTGGGGAAACACCGGCGCAGACCTTGGCTCGGCTGACGCAAGCAGGCTTGCTGATGCGTTACCCCAGCGGTATCCCCGAGCCGGTTCAAGCGCAAATCAAACACGAGTTGAGCCTCATCAACGATTTGTCGTATGAGATGTATTTTTTAACTGTGCATGACTTGGTTCGCTTTGCGCGTGAACGCGGCATCTTGTGCCAAGGGCGGGGTTCAGCTGCCAATTCAGCGGTGTGCTACGCGTTAGGGATTACGGAGGTTGATCCGGCAAAAAGTACCTTGCTATTCGAGCGCTTCATCAGCCGTGCACGCAAAGAGCCGCCGGATATCGATGTGGACTTTGAGCATCAACGTCGTGAAGAGGTGATTCAATACATCTATCAAAAATACGGGCGTGACCGCGCGGCCATTACAGCCACTGTGATGACGTATCGCCCCCGTAGTGCGTTACGTGATGTGGGGAAAGCGCTGGGTGTTGATGAGCGATTGGTTCAGGCGTTTTGTAAAGCGCACCCCGGGATGTACGCACGCACCATTCAACAGGCCGCCTTGGACGAGGTGCTGGAACGAATTCAGATGACTGCGCAGACGCCTGCACACTATGCGCAGTGGCTGCTGTGGCTTGAGTTGGCGGGGCAATTAATGGGTGCGCCACGGCAATTGGGGCAGCACTCGGGTGGCTTTGTACTGACACAAGGACGCCTCACAGACTTGGTACCCATTGAAAACGCCCGCATGCCTGCGCGCAGTTTGATCCAGTGGGACAAAGACGACTTAGACGCCGTTGGATTGCTCAAGGTCGATGTATTGGCCTTGGGCATGTTGAGCGCGATTCAACGTTGTTTAACGCTGGTCGGACAGCAGCGTGGTTTGTCAGGGCCCTTACCCATACAAGCCATCCCTGCCGAAGATCCAGCGATTTACGAGATGCTGTGTCGCGCCGATAGCATTGGGGTTTTCCAAGTTGAGAGTCGTGCCCAAATGAGCATGCTGCCTCGGTTAAAGCCCCGTTGCTTTTACGACTTGGTTGTTCAAGTGGCGATTGTCCGACCTGGTCCCATTCAAGGCGGTATGGTCCATCCCTACCTGCGTCGCCGCCAAGGGATTGAGCCGGTCTCGTACCCCGGGCCAGCCCTAAAGCAAGCGCTAGGGCGAACGCTGGGGGTCCCTATTTTTCAAGAACAAGTCATGCAGATCGCCATGTTGGCGGCAGGCTTTACGGCTGAGGAAGCCGATCAATTGAGGCGATCCATGGCCGCATGGAAGCGCAAAGGCGGGGTGGAGAAGTTTTATGACCGTATCGTCTCAGGGATGGTGGCACACGGTTACAGCGTGGCATTTGCAGATCAAATTTTTCAGCAAATACAGGGCTTTGGTGAGTACGGTTTTCCAGAAAGTCATGCCGCCAGCTTTGCCTTGTTGGTCTATGTCAGTGCATGGCTAAAGCGCCATGAGCCCGCCTGTTTTTTGGCCGCCATGCTCAATAGTTTGCCCATGGGTTTTTATGGCCCTTCGCAGTTGGTGCAAGACGCGCAGCGCCATGGTGTGACTGTGTTGCCTGTCGATGTGGTGCACAGCGACTGGGACAGTACTGTCGGTGCAGACCAAACCGTGCGGTTGGGGCTAAACCGGGTATCTGGCTTGTCGGAGCGCGGCGCACATCGATTGGTGGTGGCGCGTCGTGAAGCGCCGTTTGCGTCAGTTGCGGATTTAGCTGAACGAGCGGCTTTAAACCAATCTGATATCAATCATTTGGCGCAAGCAGATGCGCTACACAGCTTGGCAGGCCATCGGCGTTTGCAATGGTGGGCCAGTACCGCAGCCCATGACCGCGTCGCTGCATTAGGCGGTGCAGCAACCGCTGTGTCGGCAATCGATGCAGAAGATGCTGCCTCGTGGTTGCGTGAGGCCAGCGTGGGCGAAGCGGTGGTGCAAGACTACGCCAGCACAGCCCTGAGTTTGCGGGCGCATCCTGTGGGTTTGTTGCGCGACCGGTTGGCGGCAAAGCGTTTGATGCCGGCGGCTGTGTTGCATACCTACCCAGATCGGCGGCTTGCCCGTGCCGCTGGGCTGGTTACCGTACGGCAACGTCCGGGTACAGCAAAAGGGGTGTTGTTCTTAACGCTGGAAGACGAGACAGGTGTCGTCAATGTCGTGGCTTGGCAAAGCCTACAAGCACAAACCCAGCAGCGCCACGCGTTAATGGGGGCACGCTTGTTGGCTGTTTATGGGGTGTGGCAACGGGATACCGATGTCCGAACCGGAGAGCCGGGCCAAGTGATGCATCTCATTGCGAAACGGGTGGTCGACCTGAGCGATTGGCTCAACGAATTGACCACCCTGGAGTCAAAACCTTTACGCTACCCGACGCACGAATTCCACTAATGGGATTCCGCACGTCGGTCTGGTGACTTAAAGGCCTGCAGCAGCGCGCAGGGCCGCGGCTTTGTCGGTACGCTCCCACGTGAAGTCGGGTTCGTCACGGCCAAAGTGGCCATAGGCGGCGGTACGCTGGTAGATCGGGCGCAGCAGGTCCAGCATCTGAATGATGCCTTTGGGACGCAGATCAAAGTGCTCGCGAACGAGTTCAGCCAGACGCTCATCAGAGACCACCCCCGTGCCTTCGGTGTAGACCGTGATGTTCATGGGCTGTGCCACACCAATGGCGTAGGCCACTTGGATTTGGCATTGACGCGCCAAGCCAGCTGCCACGATGTTTTTGGCGACGTAACGCGCAGCGTAGGCCGCCGAGCGGTCTACTTTTGTGGGATCTTTGCCACTGAATGCACCGCCGCCGTGGGGGCAGGCACCGCCGTAGGTATCAACGATGATTTTTCGGCCAGTTAAGCCGCAATCACCTTGCGGGCCGCCAATGACGAAGCGGCCGGTGGGGTTGATCAGGTATTTGGTATCAGCCGTGATCCATTCTTTGGGCAACACGGGCTTGATCAACTCTTCGATGATGGCTTCGTTGAACGATGCCTTCATTTTCGTTGATGTCTCGCTTTGATCGGGGCTGTGCTGTGTCGACAGTACAACGGTGTCGATACTGTGTGGCTTGCCATCCACGTAGCGCATGGTGACTTGACTTTTTGCATCGGGACGCAAAAAGGGCAAGCGACCATCTTTGCGCAACTGAGCTTGGCGCTCAACCAGACGGTGCGCGTAGTAAATGGGGGCGGGCATCAGTTCAGGTGTTTCGTCGCAGGCGTAGCCGAACATCAAGCCTTGGTCACCCGCACCGATGTTGAGGTAGTCGTCGCTGGCGCGATCGACGCCTTGCGCGATGTCGTTGCTTTGCTTGTCGTAGCAAACCATGACCGCACAACCTTTGTAGTCAATGCCGTAATCGGTGTTGTCGTAACCGATGCGCTGAATGGTGTCCCGCGCGACTTGGATGTAATCAACGTGCGCATTGGTGGTGATTTCGCCTGCCAACACAACCAAGCCCGTGTTAGTCAGGGTTTCCGCTGCAACGCGTGACAAGGGGTCTTGTTCAAAAATGGCATCCAAGATGGCATCTGAGATTTGGTCAGCTACTTTGTCGGGATGCCCTTCCGAAACAGATTCGGAGGTGAAAAGGAAGTCATTGGCCATGGTGTAAAACTCCAAGTTGGTTTATCAGGCGTTGCCTGAAACTCGGGGAGCTCATGGCGAACGCTTTAGCAGAATTTGTTAATCGCCCCGCAAGTAGTTCATTAACTCGGCGAGCTACTATTATATGTGGTGTCGCCCATCAATCAATGAGGTCGAAACACCCGCCTTGCTCCCTTTCATCACTCCAGATTGCGCATGTTGATTCACGTTTTTAAGTGGCTTGCTAAGTTACCGCTATGGCTTTTACAGGCGGGCGGAAGCCTGTTGGGGGTGTGTATTTGGTTGGCGTCACCTCGGCACCGAGCGCGGATTCGAGAAAACGGTCGGCTCGTTGCGTTGACGCGGTATCAAACCTGGCAAACCATCTTGCACGCAGGGAAAATGGTGGCCGAGTTACCCCGCTTGTGGATGGGTAAGCCGTTACCGTTTGAGTGGGTGGGGGTTGACTTATTGACCGAGGCCGTCCAGCGCAAAGACAAACTTTGTTTGCTCACGCCACACATGGGGTGCTTTGAAATGTGCGCGCAGAGTTATGCGCAGACCTTTGCAAACCGCAATTTGGGTGAACTGGCGAAGCCCATTACGGTTTTGTACCGTCCCGCGCGTAAGCCAGCTCTGCAAACATTGGTGCACCAAGGGCGCGAGCGCACCGGTATGTTTGCAGCCCCTGCAAACTTGTCAGGCGTTAAGCAGCTCATCAAGGCTTTGAAAGCGGGACAAACGGTGGGTCTGCTACCCGATCAAGTCCCGCCGGATGGCATGGGGGTGTGGGTGCCTTTTTTGGGTAAACCGGCATACACCATGACTTTGGCAGCGCGTCTGGCACAGGAGGCCGATACGGTTCTGTTGATGTGGGGTGAGCGCTTGCCTTGGGGGCGCGGTTTCCGGATACATGTGTGTCGTCCACCTGGCCCATTACCCACCGATTTGACTGAGGCGGCAGCGTGCGTCAACAACTGGGTGGCGCAATTGATTAAAGCTTGCCCAGAGCAATACTTGTGGGGTTATGACCGCTTCAAAGGCCCTAAATCAACCGGTGGTGAGAAGGCTTACGCCTCAGGAACATCACCGACTGACTGATCGCCAAAATCATTGGCATCGCGTGACGTCTGTCCGTTACCGGCCCAGTTGGGATCGTGCGCCCATTGATGCAGCAGTTCAGCCACTTCATCGACGCCCTGTCGCTTGAGCGCGGAAAATAACTTCAGTGAACCGCCGGCGGTTTGGAGTTTAGCGATCGACATCGCTTTGTTGGCTTCAACGCGGGTCAATTTATCGGCTTTGGTGAGTAAAACCAAAAAGTCCAAGCCAGCAGTGACCCTTGGTCGGATCACGTCGAGCAAGATCTCATCCAATTCTGTGAGGCCACGACGGGGGTCACACAGCATGACGACGGCGCGTAGATTGGGGCGCGTCATCAGATAGTTGGCCATCACGCGTTGCCAGCGTAGCTTGGCCTCTTTGGGAACGGCGGCATAGCCATAGCCCGGTAGGTCAGCCAATACGGCATCGGTCTCGCCATGGTGACCCAACGAAAATAGGTTGATGCTTTGGGTGCGTCCTGGGGTTTTTGACGCGAAGGCCATCCGGCGCGTTTGCGTGAGCGTGTTGATACTGGTGGATTTGCCCGCATTTGAGCGGCCCACAAAGGCGATTTCGGGGACGTCGAGCGCCGGTAGGTGGTTGAGCTGTGGTGCCGTCGTTAAAAACCGGGCGGTGTGCAGCCAGTTCAGAGCCACTTCGGCGCGTGAGTCTGGGGTGGCGGCGGTCTCAGGTGGGGTGGTGTTAGGGTTCAAAATGGCATCAAAATTAAGACCCCTTCGGGTCGAACCCTGAATTGGGCGCTGGCTCATTGTAAAATGAGCGGTTAAATCGGTAGGCGGGTATTGTCCCGCCACCCGTCCTTTTTGTACATCAACTGCCGCCATGCGCCCAATCGCCATGAAATTGCTTGTCTCCATTGCCTCAGTCGTCGCTGCATTTGCCTTGAATGTCGCTCATGCCGAAACCGCCAAAGTCACAAAGCCAGACTTGGCGGCTGGCGCCAACAAGTACGGCCAAGTGTGTGTGGCTTGCCATGCGGCGGATGGTAATTCAATGGTTCCAGTCAATCCCAAATTAGCGCAACAGCACCCCGAGTACTTGGTGAAGCAGTTGCAGGAATTTAAATCTGGTAAGCGTGCCAACGCCGTCATGGCGGGTTTTGCTGCTATGTTGAGCGACGATGACATGCGTAACATCGCTTACTGGCTGGCCACGCAAAAGGGTAAACCCGGTGCAGCCACTGAAAAAGAGTTGGTTAGCTTGGGTGAGCGTATTTACCGCGGCGGCATCGCTGAGCGCAACGTGCCTGCTTGTGCCGGCTGCCATAGCCCCAATGGCGCGGGTATCCCTGCTCAGTTCCCCCGTCTTAGCGGCCAGCATGCCGAGTACACCGCAACTCAGTTGCGTGGCTTTAGAAGCGGTGAGCGCGGTAACAATGCGGTCATGATGGGCGTTGCCTCTCGCATGAACGACAAGGAAATCGCGGCAGTTTCTGATTACATTGCCGGGTTGCGTTAACCAGCGGATACCCCGCTCAGAGGGGTAACCCTTCAGTTCGTCTGCAAATATAAGCAAAAATCTATATTTGACGGCAAAATGTCAGGAACCTTTGTAGGAACTGGCGCTCAGAGAAAGCGGGCCCTCATACGGAGCCCGCTTTTTTGTTTTTGACGTCTTGCGCTGCCGTCTTTCCCAGTTAAACCCAAGTTTTTCAATGTCCTTTTCAACGCAAGGTATCGAGCTAAAGACCCGCAACGAATGGTTGCGCCAGGCCACAGAGTTGCTGTCGTCGATGCGCTTTGCCATCTCGTTGCTCAGCATCATTTGCATTGCTTCCGTGATTGGCACGGTTCTCAAGCAAAACGAACCGGTCAACAACTACGTCAATCAATTTGGACCCTTTTGGTCCGACATCTTTATTACGTTGTCGCTCAACACGGTTTACAGCGCGTGGTGGTTTTTGTTGATATTGGCGTTTCTGGTTGTGAGCACCAGCTTGTGTATCAGTCGCCACACCCCAAAAATCATCGCTGACTGGCGTGTTTTTAAAGAGGGCATACGGGTTCAAAGCCTGAAGGCATTTGGTAACCGGGCCAGTGGCGTGATGGCGGATGCGCCGGCGGCGGCGGCGTCCCGGGTCGTGCAACAACTCCGTGCGAGTGGTTGGAAGGTTAAGACGCAGGTTCGCGACACCCCGCATGGCGAAGGGGTGATGATCGCCGCTAAAGCGGGGGCTGCCAACAAGCTCGGCTACCTGGCTGCCCACAGTGCAATCGTACTGATTTGTGTCGGCGCTTTGTTTGACGGTGACATGGTTATCCGAGCCCAAATGTGGTTGGGTGACAAAGCGGTTTTTAAGGGTAATGGTCTCATTGCGGATGTGCCCGCAGAGAGCCGGTTGGCCCTCAATAACCCGACCTACCGGGGCAACATGTTGGTGCCGGAGGGCGCGCAGGCCAGCACAGTCATCTTGAGCCAGTCCGATGGCGTGGTTTTACAAGACCTGCCCTTTGCTGTTGAGTTGAAGAAGTTCGTTGTCGAGTACTACGACACGGGAATGCCCAAGCTGTTTGCCAGCGACATCGTGATTCACGATAAGGATACGGGCGAAAAGTTCGAGGAGCGCGTTGAGGTCAATCACCCCGTCAGTTACAAAGGAGTTCAGATTTACCAATCGAGCTTTGACGACGGTGGCTCAACCATTTACGCCAATGCCTTGCCGATGGGGGCCCTGACTAAGCCATTCAAAATCGAGGGTACGATTGGCTCTGGTGTGCCGCTCGCGCGCGATAACGAGCGCCTCTCGCTGGAGTTCACTGGCTTGCGCGTGATCAACGTGGAGAACATGGCGGGCGCCAAAATGGGCGCTGAAGTCGCCGGTAGTGAGACCGATGTGCGAGCCGTTGATTTAGGCTCCAAACTGAAAAATCACCTGGGGTCTGGCAGCAAGTCGACCCGCGATGAGCAGTTACAAAACGTCGGCCCGAGCTTTAGTTACAAGCTGCGTGACGGTGCGGGTCAGGCAATTGAGTTCAATAACTACATGTTGCCAGTTGGGCTGGGTGATCAGCGGGCGTTCTTGCTGGGCGTGCGTAACACCCCTGCAGAGCCTTTCCGCTATTTGCGTGTACCCGTTGACGAAAACGACAGCATGAACGGGTTCATCGCCTTGCGTGCCGCATTAGCAGATTCGCAAATGCGTGAAGCCGCCGTGCGCCGTTACATGGCTGAAGCTGCCAAGGGTCGTACGGAGGCCGAGCGCCTGAATCTAGAGACCTCGGCCACCCGCATTCTCAGTTTGTTTGCTGGCACCGATCCTTGGCTTGATCAGGCGCCATCTCCAGGAATGGGATTGAATGATCGTCCATTGCGCTTGGGTGGTTTGTCTGCAATGTCCTATTTTTTGGAGCAAGTGGTTCCCGAGAACGACCGCGAGCGCACCAGCGATGCGATGGTTAATTTACTCAATGCGCTGTTACTCGAACTAACGCAGGTCAGCCGCGAGACTGCTGGATTAGAGCCTTTGCCGCGTACCGAGGCGTCTCAGGCGTTCCTGAGTCAAGCGGTGTTGGCACTCAGTGATTCATTCTTCTACCCTGCACCGATGACCTTTGCGATGAGCGATTTTGATCACGTGCAGGCGAGCGTTTTTCAGATCGCGCGTGCACCCGGCAAGACGGTCGTCTATTTGGGGTGTCTCTTCTTGATCATCGGTATCTTTGCCATGTTGTACGTGCGTGACCGCCGTTTATGGGTCTGGATACAACCCAGCGCCGATGGGCGTACGGAAGCAGAAATGGCCCTTTCAACCAATCGCCGAACTTTAGACGGCGATGCCGAATTCCAACAGCTTTCTAATCGACTGTTACAGGTGAAACCATGAATACAGCCAACCAATCGACTCTTTCCGCAGGGCTCAATGAGCTGCTGGATGACCCCAGCCAAAAGGGCTATTTCGCGCGTCGCAATGCCATGGACTGGTTGTTTGCCGCCGTCATATTGGTCGCGACAGTGATTGCGTTCAGTCTGTATCACGGTGCAATGGATGGTTACGAAAAGGGAATCCTTTTGGGCACCGCGCCTGCAGCCATTGCGCTGGGCTGGTTTTGGCGCCCGCTGGCGCGCTTGATGTTGGGTACGGGCGCGTTAGCCATGTTGGCGATTTGGCTCTACCAGGGTGAAAACGGTGCGGACTTGGCGCGTGCTGAGACCGTATTTTTGTTGAAGTATTTCCTGTCAAGTCAGTCGGCCATCCTTTGGATGTGTGTCACCGTCTTCATGAGTACAGTTTTTTACTGGATGGGCATGATCTCGCAGAAGAACAGTGACGCCATGGAGCTGATCGGCTCCCGTTTGGCGTGGCTGTCGGTCATCTTGGCGGTGGTCGGTACCTTGGTTCGGTGGTTCGAGAGCCACCAAATGGGGCCTGATATTGGCCACATCCCGGTGAGTAACCTGTACGAGGTATTCGTGTTGTTTACATGGATGACCACGGCGTTTTATCTGTACTATGAGTCACATTACAAGACACGCGCGATGGGCGCCTTCGTCATGCTCGTGGTCAGTGCTGGGGTTGCCTTTTTAGTTTGGTACACGCTGGTACGTGAAGCGCAAGCGATCCAACCTCTGGTTCCCGCGTTGCAAAGCTGGTGGATGAAGTTGCATGTTCCCGCTAACTTCATTGGATACGGTACCTTCGCGATTGCCGCGATGGTGGCGTTCGCTTACCTGGTCAAGTCGCAGGCACAAGAGACCAACTGGTGGCGCTTGGCGCCGTTATGGTTGTTGGGTGTCGTGCTGTGTTTTGAACCGATCGTGTTCCGCCAGTCAGCCCAGAGCGGCGGTACGCTTTACTGGGTGGCGTATACCAGTATTTCAGCGGCGATCATCGCCGGCATTTTGCTGGGTCGACGTCGAATCGCTGAGCGCCTGCCGAGCCTTGAGGTGCTCGACGATGTGATGTACAAGGCCATCGCGGTCGGCTTTGCTTTTTTCACCATTGCGACCGTGTTGGGTGCATTGTGGGCGGCAGAAGCTTGGGGTGGTTACTGGAGCTGGGATCCCAAAGAAACTTGGGCTCTCATCGTGTGGTTGAACTATGCTGCTTGGCTGCACATGCGAATGATGAAGGGACTGCGCGGCACCGTCGCATCGTGGTGGGCATTGGTCGGTTTAGCCATCACCACCTTCGCATTTTTAGGTGTCAACATGTTCCTTTCGGGACTACACAGCTACGGGGAACTTTGATTTGACGTCAAGGCCTAAGTAGTACCAATGGGCTCTTAAAAGAGCCCAACCCACAAGGTTTTAGCTGAGCTGTGGCCTACTTCTAAGGAGCTTGAAATGGCAAACCCCCGTCTGATTGTGACCCCTGAGTCTGTTTGGCAGCAAAGGCGTCAATTGCTGAAGCTGGCGGGTGTCAGCGCTGCTTCCGGCGTTGGGTTGAGCGCTGGTGCAGTTTGGGCGCAGACCCGGAGCCCGCAGGTGCAACCCGTGGTACCCATGGCGTCGACGCCCAGTCAAGTCCGCGGGGCGCGCGCGACTGACAAGGTGACCCCTTGGAAGGACGCCACGACTTATAACAACTTTTACGAGTTCGGCACCGACAAGAGCGATCCGTACAACGAGGCGCATCGGCTGATTACGAGCCCGTGGCAGGTGCGTGTAGAGGGGCTGGTGAACAAGCCCACCACGTTTGACATTGACGATCTGCGTCGTCTTGCCCCCATCGAGGAGCGCATTTACCGTTTGCGCTGCGTTGAAGGGTGGTCGATGGTGATTCCCTGGTTGGGCTATTCGCTGGCAAATCTGATTGCGAAAGTGCAGCCGCAGGGCAGTGCCAAGTATGTGGCATTTCAAACCTTGGCTGATCGCGAAACGATGCCAGGCTTGCGCTACGGCGGTCTCGACTGGCCTTACAGCGAAGGCTTGCGGCTAGACGAGGCGATGCATCCCCTGACGCTGCTGACCCTGGGGATGTATGGCAAAACATTACCGAACCAAAGCGGGGCGCCGGTCCGTTTGGTTGTGCCTTGGAAGTATGGCTTTAAGAGTGCGAAGTCAATTGTCACCATCCGCCTGACCGAGAAGCAACCCAAAACAGCTTGGAATGAGGCTGCACCCCATGAGTACGGCTTTTATTCCAATGTGAATCCGGCGGTGAATCATCCCCGCTGGAGTCAAGCCACTGAGCGTCGTTTGGGCGAGGGGGGGCTCTTTGCCAAGCGGCTGGAGACCCAGCTGTTCAACGGTTATGCCGATGAGGTCGGCCAACTCTATGCCGGTATGGATCTGCGTCGTAACTTCTAATGACCGAGTCATTAAGGCGTCGAGCGGGATGGCGTATTCGTTTTCCTCGTTGGGTTAAACCGACCATCTTCACCGCGTGTTTGTCGCCCTTTGCGTATTTGTTCTGGGCGGCTTTTGCTAACCAGCTGGGCGCAAACCCGGCGGAGACCCTTATCAGATCAACGGGCGATTGGGTGTTGCGTGCACTTTGTCTCGTGCTGCTCCTCACGCCATTGAGCAATTGGATCCAAGTACCCGCGCTGGTCAGCCTGCGCCGCATGCTCGGTTTGTTCGTCTATTTTTACGTGACCTTGCACCTCATCAGCTACGCCTTGTTCGACATGGGGTTGGACCTTGTCGCCATCGTGGCTGACGTCATCAAACGCCCGTTCATTACGGTGGGTATGCTGGCGTTTGTGCTGCTCACAGCGCTGGCTGTCACATCGCCTCACGCGGTGGTTCGCAAGATGGGCGGTAAGCGGTGGAAGCAGCTACACCGCGCCGTCTATGTGATTGCGGCGCTCGGTGTGCTTCACTTTTTTTGGATGCGCAGTGGCAAGCAAAATTTCGCAGAAGTCTGGCTCTATGGCCTTATTCTGGGCGTACTTTTATTGGTCCGTATCCCTATCGTTGCGAGGTATACGCGTCGCGCAGCGTCGTGATGCGACTTATAACAAACGCTCGTTGGCCCACTGCTCTTCGGTGCGGTCACGTTCTCGAATCAGATGGTGCGTGTCACCTTCAACCAGCAGCTCCGCTGGGCGATTCCGTGAGTTGTAGTTGCTGGCCATACTCATGCTGTAGGCACCTGCAGACAGCACGGCCAAATGGTCGCCCGCTTTCACGGCCAGCGTGCGGTCTCGTCCCAACCAATCACCACTCTCACAAATCGGCCCCACCACATCGCAGGTGACAGGGGGCGTCGTGGCCTCGGTCGCAACAGGCACGATGCTGTGATAAGCCTGGTACAGCGTCGGCCGCGGTAGATCGTTCATGGCGGCGTCAACGATGCAGAAGTTCTTATCCTCGCCGGGCTTGAGGTAGAGCACTTCGGTCAGGCAAACGCCAGCATTGCCGACCAGACTACGGCCAGGCTCAATCATGATTTGACGGTCTCCGTAACCGCGGGCGTCGAGTTTTGCGAATAACTGTGCCCACAGCGCATCTGCACTCGGTGGTGTGTCCCCTGCATAGTCGATGCCCAATCCGCCGCCAAAGTCGAGGTGGTGCAGGGGGATCCCCGCGGCTTCGATCGCATCGACAAGGTCCAACATCCGGTCTGCTGCATCCAGGTAGGGCGCGCTGTCAGTGATTTGGGAACCAATGTGGCAGTCGATACCCACCACTCGCAACCCCGGATAGCTGGCCGCTTTTTTGTAGGTGTCGATGACTTCATCGTGGGCGATGCCGAATTTATTACCCTTCAGTCCGGTCGAAATGTAAGGGTGTGTTTTGGGGTCGACATCGGGGTTCACGCGCAAGCTGATAGGCGCGCGTTCACCGAATGACAAAGCCACGTCATTCAATACATCCAATTCGGCGACGCTCTCTACGTTGAAGCATCCAATACCCGCGCTCAGCGCCGCCCACATTTCGGCGCGCGTTTTACCAACACCAGAAAAGATAATTGTTTGTGGATCAGCACCCGCAGCAAGGGCTCGCGCCAATTCGCCAGCCGACACAATGTCGAAGCCGCAGCCCGCTTGGGCAAAGACTTGAAGGATCGCCAACGATGAGTTCGCCTTCATCGCATAGCAGATCTGCGCTTTGCGGCCTTTGAAACCTGCTTGATAGGCTCCCAGTGCTTCCAGCATCGCGGATTTGGAGTACACAAACAACGGCGTGCCATATTGAACCGCCAGAGCGCCGAGGTCGACCGCCTCCAATTGCAGGCGGTGGTCCTCGTAGCGCAGGTGTGACCCGGTGGGTAAGGCGTGTGACATGGTGTTGGGGTCGGGGTGCAGTTAAAAAAGACGGTGCGCCGCGTTTAGGCGGCGATCAACAACGTCGTGGGTGCGTGCGCTTGACGCAGCGGGCCTTTTTGGCCACAGCCGACGACAGTCAGCACTGCGGTAACCAGAGTGAGCAAGGTAATGAGTTTGCGAGCGCGCATAAAAAACTCTTGTGTCAGGCGTGGCGCAATACCACGGTATAAAAAGGGGACACCATAAAAATTACAATGTCATTGATCCAAGGAGTCCATTGTAATGACCGATGCTGAATATTTAGACGCTGCCGAAAAAGCCTTGAACGCTTTGGAGCTGGCGTGCGACCGAATCAACGATGAAACAGATGCCGACATCGATAACCAACGGGTTGGCGGCATGATTACCATCACGTTCGCCAACAAAAGTCAGCTCATCATTAATTTACAGAAACCATTGCAAGAGATCTGGTTGGCTGCGAAAGCGGGCGGCTTTCACTACAAATGTGTCAATGGCGACTGGCGGGACACCAAACAAGCGACCGAATTGTTTGCCGATATTACCCACCATGCCTCAGCCCAATCAGGGCTACCGCTGGTATTTACGCCCGCGGGTTAATTGCGGAACAGATTCAGGATGGTACTGCGCTCCGTGGCACGCTCGGATTCCGGGGCAGTTCCTTTGTTGATGGCACCATAGCCGTCGGTACCGTCTTGCATGCCGAGGCTGCGGATGCTGCGGTCAGGCCCCATATCGCTGAAATACCAGTCGCCGCCTGACGAGAAAATACCAGTGGGTACGACCGGCATTTGTATGGGCGTACCCTCAAGGGCCACTCGCATGTAGTCAATCCAAATCGGAAGACTCAGGCCACCACCCGTTTCACGGCTGCCCAGTTTCCGTGGGTTGTCGTAACCCACCCAAACTGCCGCTGCGCGTGACGGCTGATAACCCACAAACCAGGCATCTTGTGAGTCGTTGGTTGTTCCCGTTTTACCAAACAGATCGGGACGCTTGAGTTCACGTTGTGCACGCGCGCCTGTACCCGAGCGGGCGACTTCGTTTAACAAATCGCCCACCATGAACGCGTTGCGCGCAGAGATCACTTGATTACTGCTGTCGAGGGTGGTGTCGGTCGCTTGGAAAAGCACCCGTTTGCGCTGATCGCGGATGGTTCGGATGAGTTTGGGCGATACCAGATGACCGCCATTGGCAAATACGCTGTAACCCACCACCATCTGCAATGGGTTGACCGAGCCCGCACCCAGCGCCATCGTCAGGTAAGGGGGATGTTTGGCTGCTTCGAATCCAAAGCGCGTCACCCACTTTTGCGCATTTTGCGTACCGACTACTTGCAGCACCCGTATAGAAACCATGTTTTTTGACAGCGCTAATGCACGTCTCACTGTCAAAGGGCCATCGAATTTATCGTCATAATTCTGCGGCTCCCACGCCTCACTACCAGTTTCCTCTGCAGAGAAAAATAGAGGTGCATCATTAACCACGGTTGTGGGTGTGATGCCCTTTTCGATCGCGGCAGAGTAGATGAACGGTTTGAAGCTGGAGCCGGGTTGCCGAATCGATTGTGTGACGTGGTTGAACTTGTTTTTACTGAAGTCGAAGCCACCGACCAAGGCAGTGATTTCACCGGTTCGCGGGTGCATGCTGACCAAACCGCCCTCAACTTCAGGTGTTTGCGTCAGCGTCCACGTTTTGCCGTCGTCGTTCAAGACGATACGCACCACTGAGCCTGGTCGAATGCGAATTTTGGGCTGCGCATTGCTTTTTAGACCGGACTCCACTGAGTTCAGGTTTTTACCTTTAACGGTGATTTCCTCGCCATCGTTACGCACCACCGTCACGGCTGAACGGCTGGCCTTGACCACAACGGCGGCCAGTAAGTTACCGTTGTCGGGCGTTTCGCTTAGAGCGTCATCGATGGCTTCCGCACGGGCTTCTGGGTCATTGGGTAGATCAATATTTTTTTCGGGGCCACGGTAATGTTGTCGTGATTCGTAAGTGATCAGGCCTTTGCGTAGGGCTTCGTAGGCAGCCGTTTGTTCTTTGGCGTTGATGGTCGTCGTGACATCTAAACCACGGGTGTAGGCATCAGCGCCATATTGATCAACCATGACTTGGCGCACCATCTCGGAGACGTATTCTGCATGGATGCTTTCGCCTTTCGGTGCCCCTTTGATGCCTAATTTTTCAATTTTTGCTTTAGCGGCTTGTTGCTCGGTGATGTAGCCAAGGTCGCGCATGCGGTCGATGACATAGTGCTGTCGAATTTGTGCGCGTCGGGGATTCCGAACAGGGTTGTACGCTGAAGGTGCTTTGGGTAAGCCGGCGAGCATGGCCGCTTCAGCAATGGTGATATCTCGCAGTGGTTTGTTGAAGTAGGTCTGCGAGGCAGCGCCAAATCCATAGGCCCGTCGGCCCAGATAGATCTGGTTCATGTAAATTTGCAAAATTTGGTCTTTGCTCAACTCATGCTCGAGTTTGAAGGTCATCAAGACTTCATAAATTTTCCGCGTGTATGTTTTCTCTGCTGTGAGGTAAACGTTACGCGCAACCTGCATGCTGATGGTCGATGCCCCTTGGCTTTTCGAACGTCCAAGGTTTGCCAACACTGCGCGGGCAATGCCCTTCATGTCGACCCCTACGTGTTGGTAGAAGTTGGCATCCTCTGCCGCCAATATGGCCTGGGTTAAGACCTTTGGGATTTCTGCAATCGGCACAAACTGGCGCCGTTCTTCACCAAACTCTGCCAATAAAACCTGATCAGCCGAATAGATCCTTAAAGGGAGCTTTGGCCGGTAGTTAGCCAATTCAGACACATCGGGCAGGTTTGGAAAGGCCACGGTAAGCACAAACGCGATTCCGATAGCTGCGGCTAACACACCCGCAGCAATGAGGCCAAACAGCCACAGCAGGCCACGCACCAAAACACCAAAACCAGTTGGCGGTTTAGCCTCGCCGGATGACTTTGGGTGGGGGCTCGTTGAAAGTGGCTTTTTAGGCATGTTCGTACCGGACGGTGTTACCTCATTATAGAAACTCTCTCTGCCGCTTTGTTGACGGGCTGGTCTTCACTTAAGGGGTGCGACGGATGCCTTTGCATGTGGGCATGGATAGGCTGGTATTTTGAATTGACAGATCGGTCGGTCGTATGGTCAATCAGTTAAAAGCCATGAAAGCGTCGGATAAGTCACCCTACCTCGCGGTCGTTTGCTTGGACAGTGCGCGCTTTCTCCTGCAAAACGCGGGCGAGCGGATCTCAGGTGTCCTTTTTGAGAGCCCAAAAACCTCGCTATCCCTGGTTCGGTCAGGCATGCCAGTCGTGATGTGCTTGCCGCATGGCGTGATGCAAACCGTCACAATCGAATTGCCGCTGTGGCTGACGCCCGTTCAACGCTGGGCTGAGTTATCTGGACGTGCCAATGCCGCATTAGCACCCTCGCCGGATGGCCTGCCCTGGGTCCTTGATGCTTACGCGCTGGCCACCAACGCCGATGGACAGTCATGGCAGGTGGGCGCTGTCGCGCAATCAACCGTTGATCAAGCGTGGGTGCGGATAAAAAGCTTCGCGCCACCGCTTGGCATCGGTTCACCGGGCGTCATGTGCGGCGGTTGGTCAGTCGTGGGGCTGGCCGTCTTGCCACGGGACACGTCCGCCTCGGCGATAGATGGGTCTTTAGAGGGCGTCTTGGATGCAGGCATCCGTGTCTCAAAATATACGGCTCCATGGTGGCACGTGAACTGCGAAACCGCGGTATCAGACGGACCGGCGGCCGCGCACCCACGCATGAATTTTTTTCCGTACCGGGCTACAGCGCGGGCGGCATACGGTCGGCAATC
>JBMTSM010000009.1:0-24003 GCA_049448275.1 Burkholderiaceae bacterium | reverse complement strand
AATCTTGCGCATGTGCACATTGAGGATCTGCTCGCGGCCACGGATATCCGGTAGGGTCACGTAGACTTGGCGGTCAAAGCGCCCGGGGCGCAACAGCGCGGCGTCCAAAATATCTGGGCGGTTGGTGGCTGCCACCACGATCACGCCGAGGTTGGTCTCGAAACCGTCCATCTCCACCAGCATCTGGTTGAGTGTTTGTTCGCGCTCGTCGTTTCCACCACCCAAGCCAGCGCCGCGCTGACGGCCAACGGCATCAATCTCGTCCACAAAGATAATGCACGGTGCGTTTTTCTTTGCATTCTCAAACATGTCCCGAACACGGGCGGCACCCACGCCCACGAACATCTCGACGAAGTCTGAGCCGGAAATACTGAAAAATGGCACTTTGGCTTCGCCCGCGATACTCTTCGCCAGCAAGGTCTTACCGGTACCCGGAGGGCCTACCAGCAACAATCCACGAGGGATTCTGCCGCCAAGCTTTTGGAATCGCTGTGGGTCACGCAGGAAGTCAACAACCTCGCGAACCTCTTCTTTCGCCTCGTCGCACCCAGCCACATCGGCAAAGGTCACCGTGTTGTTGTTCTCGTCCATCATGCGCGCTTTGCTCTTACCAAAGCTGAAGGCACCGCCTTTGCCGCCCCCTTGCATCTGGCGCATGAAATAAATCCAAACGCCAATCAGAAGCAACATCGGCCCCCAACTGACCAAAAGCGTCATGAGGAAAGAGCTCTCCTCGCGGGGCTTCACATCAAACTTGACGTTGTTGGCCAGCAGATCACCAACCAACCCGCGGTCGAGGTAGGTTGCAGTCGTTCTGATACGGCGATCGTCATTGGTAATCGCGATAATCTCAGTGCCGTTGGCACCTTCTGAGATCGTCGCCGACTTGATGCGGCGGGCTTGAACCTCTTGGATAAATTCTGAATAGCCAACGTTGCCCACACCGGCCGCTGTGCGACCTTCGAACTGTTTAAAAACGGTGAAGAGCACCATGGCGATCACCATCCAGACAGCAACTTTTGAGAACCAAGAATTGTTCAAGGAGAACTCCAGATATAAGGAATAAATAACGTGCGGCTAAGAACCGTAATTTCAAGGCCGTGGGACCATTTTAGGCACATCTACCCGTGTATTCCCCAATTTACGGGGCTACCAATAGGGAAAATAGGGTTTTTATGTGACTTTTAACCCCATTCCGACCAGAAAAGTCTCAGAGGACTTATCCCGGGATGCCTTGGGTTTGATCGCTTTTACGACTTTAAAATTGGCTTTGAAGAGGGCAACCAAAGCGTCGTAAGCGCCCCCGTGGAACAACTTAACCACCAGCGAACCCTCGGATTTGAGGTGGTTAACCGCAAAATCCACAGCTAACTCGATCAGATGCGCAACACGCGCGCTGTCCGCTGAGGCAATCCCAGAGAGATTGGGAGCCATATCTGACACCACGACATCAACCTTGCGCCCGGCCTGCACCCGGTCCAAAACAGCCTGTAACTGATGAAGAACGCCGTCCTCGCGGAAATCACCCTGGATGAAGTGAACGCCGTCGATAGGTGTCATTGGTAGCAAATCAAGGGCGACAATGTGGCCGTTCAAGGTACCTGTTGCGGCTCCATCTGGAGACAAACGACGCCGCACGTACTGGCTCCAAGCCCCCGGTGTTGACCCGAGGTCGACGACCAGGTGACCGGGCTTGATGAGCTTAAAAGTCTCGTCGATCTCCTTGAGCTTGTATGCCGCCCGCGCCCGATAGCCGTCTTTTTGCGCCGCCTGCACGTAGGGGTCATACACGTGGTCGTTCAGCCAGGCCTTGTTGACTTTTTTACTTTTGGTTTTAATTTTCACGGCAATCCTTTGAGCGCATCACTGATAATTGTCCCATGCCCCAAATCAAATTAACACCCGCACAGCGCAAAGCGCATCGCGCTGATGCGCATCACCTCGTCCCTGTCGTCCACATCGGTGGCGACGGTCTGAGCGCGAACGTCATCAAAGAGATTGACGCAGCGCTGACCGCACACGGCCTGATCAAGATACGCGCCATGAATGACGACCGTATCGAGCGCGCCGCGTGGCTAGAAACCCTGGCCGAGCAGTTGAACGCGGCGCCTATTCAACACATTGGTAAATTGCTACTGTTGTGGCGCCCGATGCCTGAAAAGGAAAAAGCGCTCGATGAAGAACGCATGCGAGGTCCAAGGACCGTGAAAGTACTGAAGTTCAGCAAGCGCGGCGGGCAACGTCCGGAGGTCAAGGAAATCAAAGTGTTAGGCAACGAGCGCTTGACCGCTGGCGGCAAGATTAAACGCGCCAAACCCCGCATCAAAAGCATCAAGAAAGCACCTGGCCTCTAATCCATGACTGACCACGCCACACCGAACACGACACCCTATTCCATCGATCAAAATCCCCTGCTCACCCTGAGTCCGCAGGGGTTACCGCGGTTTGATGTCATCGAACCCGCACACATTAACCCAGCGATCGCACATCTGATCGCCCAGGCTGATGCGGCACTTACTCGGGTCACTGCGCCCGACTTCCCCAGCGACTGGAACCAGTTAGCGCTTCACCTGGACGTCGCCGTAGAGCGGCTGGGTATGGCTTGGGGTGCGGTCAGTCACCTGAAGAGTGTTGCGGAAACGCCAGCGCTTCGCGAGGCCTACAACCAGACACAGCCCGAGGTGACGGCGTTCTTTACCCGCATGGGGGCCAACGAGGCGCTGTACGGTAAATACAAAGCGATCGACGCCTCAACCCTGAACAGCGAGCAGCAGCAAGCGCTTAAAAACAGCCTGCGTAACTTCGTTTTGGGTGGAGCGGAGCTCACGGGCGAGCCCAAAGCACGGTTCGAGACCCTACAAACCCAACAGGCCGAATTGGCGCAACAATTCAGTGAACACGCCCTCGATGCAACGGAGGCATTCAGCTTGACCGTAACAACCGACGAGCTCGACGGACTGCCTAAAGACGTTTTGGTGGCCACGGCTGCCGCGGCACAGGCTGCCGGTGCGGCCACTGGTCACCACCGGCTGAGCTTGAAGATGCCCGTTTACCTGCCGGTTATGCAGTTCGCAAAATCGAGTGCCTTACGTGAACAGCTGTACAAAGCGTATGTCACGAGAGCCAGCGACCAGGCCGCAGCCGGACAAGCCACGCTCGACAACGAACCCGTGATGCAAAGCATCCTCGCCCTGCGCGCCGAAGAAGCCGAACTGTTGGGATATCCGCACTTTGCCGCCTTGTCATTGGCGCCCAAGATGGCCGAGAGCAGCACGCAGGTCATGGCGTTTTTACGCGACTTAGCCCGACGAGCCCGCCCTTACGCTGAACGTGACCTGGCGGACATGCGCGAATTTGCCCAAAAAGAGCTGGGCATAGCAGATCCGCAAGCCTGGGATTGGCCGTTCATTGCAGAGCGGCTCAAAGAAGCGCGTTACGCATTCAGTGAAGCGGACTTGAAGAATTACTTCCCGGCGCCCAAGGTTCTGACAGGGCTGTTCAAAGTGGTCCAAACGCTCTTTGGGGTTGATATCACCCGGGATGAGGCCCCAGTGTGGCACCCGGCAGTCCAATTCTTCAGTATCACGAAAGACGGCGAAACAGTCGGTCATTTTTACCTCGACACGCCGGCTCGCGATGGCAAACGCGGTGGCGCATGGATGGACGATGTTCGCGCGCGCTGGCGCCGTCCAGATACCGGCACGCTGCAAACGCCGGTCGCTCACATGGTGTGTAACTTTGGGACGGAGCAAGAGGGTCGTCCCGCGTTACTGACGCATGATGATGTGATTACCCTGTTCCATGAGTTCGGCCACGGCCTGCACCACATGCTGACGCAAATTGACGAGCATGACGTATCCGGTATCAGCGGCGTTGAGTGGGATGCGGTTGAGCTCCCCAGTCAATTCATGGAGAACTTCTGCTGGGAATGGGATGTTTTGCAGGACATGACAGCGCATGTTGACACCGGCGCTCCGCTCCCCCGCGAACTTTACGAGAAGATGTTGGCTGCCAAAAATTTCCAGAGCGGCATGCAAACCCTCCGGCAAGTTGAGTTTGCGCTGTTCGACCTTGTCCTGCACGAAGGACCCCCTGAAGCCAACGTGCAAGCCACGCTTGATGCGGTGCGGCGCGAGGTGGCGGTACTGGTACCCCCTCCTTACAACCGCATGGCGCATACGTTTAGCCACATATTCGCTGGCGGTTATGCCGCAGGCTATTACAGCTACAAGTGGGCGGAGGTCTTATCCGCCGATGCCTACGCCGCATTCGAAGAGGCCTCGAAAACATCCGGCTCTGTGCTCGATGCGGCCACAGGCCAGCGTTACTTAGAGGAGATTTTGCAACGCGGTGGCTCACGCCCAGCGATGGACTCCTTTAAGGCGTTCAGGGGCCGAGAGCCCCAAATTGACGCCCTGCTGCGCCACCAAGGGATGACCACCGAAGTGGCTTAAAACGCCATTGTTTTGATGCCTTCCGCGGTAGCCAAAAGACAGGTCGTCGCCTTTTGGTGGGCGAAGACACCCACGGTCACCACGCCGGGCCACTGGTTCACCGCAGACTCAAACGCCATTGGATCGCTGATCTGAAGACCGGTAACATCCAAGATGTGCTGGCTGTTATCGGTGACCAACGGCTGGCCATCGCGCAGGCGCACCGTTGCGTGTCCACCCATTTGCGCGAATGCCGCTTGGATACGCTGTGTGGCCATCGGGATGACTTCCACTGGTAGCGGGAAATGCCCTAAAACGGGAACCCACTTTGATTCATCAACAATGCAGACAAATTGCTTTGACTGAGCCGCGACAATCTTCTCGCGAGTAAGCGCGGCACCGCCGCCTTTGACCATGTATCCGTTATGGTCGATCTCATCGGCACCATCGATGTAGACCGCTAGTTCTGGCACCTCATTACTGTCAAAGACCGGAATACCCAGTGCCTTGAGGCGGACTGTTGAGGCCTCTGAGCTGGAAACAGCGCCCTTGATTTGTGTCTTCATCGATGCCAATGCGTCAATGAATTTATTCACTGTTGATCCGGTCCCAACGCCGACAATGGTGTTGGGTTGGACGTAGGCCAATGCCGCTTGGCCGACCAAGGTTTTGAGTTCGTCTTGTGTCATGAAATAAGTCAGGGTGTATCTGGGACAATAGCGGGAGCTTTTAATCTCACATTATCGTATGCCCTTCTTGCCCTACACGCTCGCTCGCGCTGCTTTATTCCGCTTGGATGCCGAGGTCGCGCATGACCTCACGCTGGCTGGCCTCGCAGCAACCCAACACACGCCCTTGCGCTTGGCCTATGCACAGACGCGCATCGATGACCCCGTGACAGTTGCTGGGTTGCGTTTCCCCAACCGAGTGGGCTTGGCGGCCGGTCTTGATAAGGATGCGCGATGCATTGATGCCTTTGCCCAGATGGGTTTTGGCTTCGTCGAAGTGGGTACCGTGACCCCAAAGGCGCAACCCGGTAACCCCACACCCCGGATGTTCCGGCTCCCTGCAGCTGACGCGTTGATCAACCGCCTGGGCTTTAACAACCATGGGTTAGACGCGTTTGTAAAAAATGTTCAGCAAGTCCGTAACCGGAAAAGCATCGTCCTCGGCTTGAATATCGGGAAAAATGCCAGCACCCCCATCGAAAAAGCCACGGACGACTATCTTCTAGCGCTAGCCGGCGTGTACCCACACGCGGATTACGTCACGGTCAACATCTCTAGCCCCAACACCCAGAACCTCCGATCGCTGCAATCCGATAGCGCACTGGACCAATTGCTCCACGCTTTGGCTGAAGCGCGGGCTCAGTTGGTGGCCCAGCACGGCAGACAGGTCCCAATTTTTATAAAAATTGCCCCCGACCTCGATGACAAGCAAATTCAGGTCATCGCCAGCATTCTGAAGCGTTACGGCTGTGATACCAGCGGTAAGGCCACCGGTGAATGGGGCCTGATAGCCACCAATACCACCTTGGCGCGCGATGCTGTTAGAACCCTGCCCTACGGTGATGAAGCGGGCGGACTCAGTGGCGCCCCTGTTTTTGAGGCCAGCAACCGTGTGGTCTTTGCAATGCGAGAGGCGCTTGGTGTTGGCTTTCCAATCATCGGTGTCGGCGGTGTCATGAGCGGAGCCGATGCGGTCGCCAAAATGAATGCTGGCGCCGATATGGTGCAAATCTATACCGGACTGATCTACCGAGGCCCCGGACTGGTGTTAGAGGCAGCCCGGGCAATCGCGGGACAAGCAAATAAAGACTAGATCGGCAAAACCGAAGTCGGCTTCAGCAAGCTCACCACGTGATCGGCCAACGCCATCGAACTGGTCAGGCCTGGGGATTCAATCCCGAGCAAGTTGACCCAACCGGACACACCATGTTGTGCGGGTCCGTCCACCCGAAAATCAGGCGCGGGCTCGTGGGCACCATGTATTTTCGGCCGTATGCCGGTGTAAGTTGGGTGTAACGCGCCATCCGGCAAGCTGGGCCAGTAGGCACGGACTGATTCTTCAAAAGCAGGCACGATGCCGGGCGTGGCATCGTAGTTGAGGTCCGCCGAGTCGGTGGTGTCCAGCCAGTGAATGTCGGGGCCAAATCGGGCTTGACCCGCCAAGTCGAGGGTGAGGTGTACCCCCAGCCACGCGTCTTGCGGCGCGGGATAAATCAGGTGCTTGAAAGGTGCTTTACCTGTTAGTGCACAGTAATTACCTTTTGCGAACCGGGCCACAGGAAGCCTAAAGACCGAGGCCCCCTCGAACGAAGCCGCCACCGAGACTGCCGATAACGCGGCCGCGTTGACCACCACATCGAAAGTCCATTCACTGGTATCCTCGCCGCCAATCCGTACCACGTGCCGCGCACCGGCTTGCCCCAAAATCCCCCCAACTACGGGCGATGCAAAGGCAACTTGACCGCCTGCCGCCTCTAAATCAGCCTGAAGCGCCAGCATCAGGCTGTGGGAGTCCACGATGCCCGTGTCGGGCGAGTGCAGCGCCGCAACGCAATTCAAGGCTGGCTCAAGGGCCTGTGCCTCCTGCGCGGTGAGCCACGCCGTGCGCACACCGTTGGCAGTGGCCTTCTCCTCAAGGGCACGCAGGGCCGGTACTTGATCCTCGGCCGTAGCGACAACCAATTTGCCGCACAAAGCGTAGGGTACCGAACGCGCCTCGCAATAAGCCACCAATTGTGCCCGTCCTGCTACACAAACCCGCGCTTTCAATGACCCCGGTTTGTAATACAAACCGGCGTGCAACACCTCACTGTTGCGGGAACTGACGCCACCGCCAATTTGCCCAGTGGCTTCTGCAACAAGCACCTGATCGCCTGCCAACGCCAGCGCGCGGGCGACAGCCAATCCAACCACCCCAGCTCCAATTACCAAAACGTCACGCGCCATCTAAATCTCTTCAAAAGCAGCGGCTCACAACCCGCTGATGGCCAGCAGGATAACGCATCAAGGCAGACCGCGCTGTCGGAACAGCAGCGTTCGTTCGAGTCACAGAGATGGGGCACAATACGGAGTTCAGTTTTTCCTCAAAAAAGTATTGCATGTCAAAGTCTTCAGCGCCCAAGCAACCCAAAATTTCACTCCTCCAAACCATGAGCGTCCTGGCAATTCTGGGGGTTCTTGCATGGGCATTCATTCAGTTCGTGCTGATTGAGGCGCAACCCAAACCCATGACCGTTAAGGTGACCCTTGACAACCGGTGTGGCATCGTCGAAAGCGCTTTTATTGCCGTCGCCGATAATGGCGTTAGCGCTCCCTTTGACGGCGGTGTTGCGGTACTGCCCACCTATTCGAACGCGCGCATAGCGGTGAAGAACAGCAGCAAGTTCAGTGGTTTTTCCTACGAGACAGCCACCGTACCGGCTGCCCCCAACGTGACGATCACCGCGGAGTGCCAACCCGCTGGTACGGCGGAAAAAAGCTTGAAACTGTTCAATGAACAGTTCAAGAGCAACGTCCGATAATCAACCTCTTTGCAGCGGCACCGCTTGTAATTCCTTCGCCGCTTTGCGCAGGATTTTGTAGATGTCGGGATCGAATTGCGGTCTCGCCGTCTCGAGCAAGTCGGCGCACTCGCCCTCTTGCCTGGCCGTACCCAAGTAACACCAGCGATCCACGACGTGGATCGCTGTCTGCGTTCTATCCTTTGACCGCTCAACGAAACCAACGGGGCCAGCGAACGGCCAGGTGGCCACCTTGCGGTCAACCATGGCAGCGAGCAGCCGCAAGTCGTGTAAGTTGGGCGCCTCCTCACCGACGCAAACCCCTTTGCATTGTCGCAATTGACGACCAAAACACGGTTGTTTCGGTTTGACTTTCTCAAGGCCCAATCGCCCTTTGCACAATTGATGAGTCTCTGCTAACGCTGTGAGCCAAGTTTGTGCATGACGCTGGCTGGTAAACAAACCATACAGATCGTCTTGCGCCCCAGCGTCTAAATCCTGCGTCCAAACCAAGCTCGGTGGCGCATTGGTCTCGGTCGAAAAACGCCAAGCACACAGCGACTTGTTTCGTCGTAAACGCACATTGTGGCTCGGTGCGAGCTGTTTAACCAGTGACGCCTCCAAGAGCAAGGCGCCGATTTCTCCGGGTGTTTCGTGCCACTCGATCTGACGCACCTGCATGGACAAACTCAGCTCTTTGCCGTGCGCATGGTCGCCAGAAAAGTGTGACAGGACACGTTGGCGCAGATGCTTACTCTTGCCCACGTACAACGTGAAGCGCTTCTCGCCATAGAAAATGTAGACACCTGGCGTATCCGGCATTTCATCTAAAGCATCGGCGTCGAGGTGCGAGGGCCAGCTGGACTGGCTGATTAAAGACTTGGCGGCATCCACTACCTTTTGTGGACCGAATCGCTGCTGCAAGTCCAACCAAAACTGATAGATCAAGTCGGCGTCAGTCAAGGCACGGTGACGACTGTCTGCTTGCAGTTGGTGACGCGCCATCACTGCGTCCAAATTATGTCGTTTCTCCGCTGGGAAAAATAACCGAGATAACTTCACTGAACATAACACCGGTGCGCGCACGCTTTGCCCGATACGTTTGAACTCGTTTTTGACAAAACCGTAGTCAAAGCGCGCGTTGTGTGCCACAAAAACAGCCCCTTCCATTGCGGCGGCTAAGCGTGGCGCGATGGCGGAAAAACGTGGGGCATCGGCCACCATGTCATCGGTGATGCCGGTTAACTGCTGAATGAACGCCGGAATGCGTGCGTCGGGATTCACCAGATGGCTCTCTTTGCTGACCTGACCGGTCTCGCCGTCGAGTAGGACCCAAGCGACCTCGGTTACCCGGTCACGGGTGGCCGTCGACCCTGTGGTTTCGACGTCTAAAAACAGCCAGCGTTGTCCCATTAGCGGTCACTTCCACACGATGGGCTCGATGGTCACCATGCCCTGCGCACTGTTAAGGGTTAACGCACCCTCTTGTATCGTCGCCTGCAACTGCATCGAACGGGCTGCCAACGCCATCAGGGCCTGCGACGCATCGGTAGGAATACGCCACACGCGCAATTTATCCATGCGAGTCAGCTTGTTCTGGATACCGGCCCACCAAATATCCGCGGCATGATTGAACGCATAGACCGCAACCGCGTCCGCCTTGCTACAGGCCTTAGCCAACGGCTTGTCTTCCGGTTGACCAACCTCAATCCAAAGGCGCTTGCGACCCGTGAAGTCGGTCAGCGAGACATCGGGGTCCTCTGGATCTGACAGTCCGGCACCGAACTTTAGATGGGCATCACCGTTGCAAACATCATCCAGATCGTGGGCGTGCAACGCCAGGGCGACCAGGCGAATCATCATTCTTTCATCGGTCTCGCTGGGGTGACGGGCCAAGGTCAACGCATGGTCAGCGTAATAACCGTGATCGATGTCTGCAATCTGCAGATTCGCCTTAAAAATCGTGGACTTGATGGCCATAAATGCTTTCTGAAGTAACCCTCGATTATGCGCATGTTCAGCGCGGCTTATCTCCCTAGAATACGGGGATGAACACACCACTACAGCCTTGGCTTACACAACTGTTGCCGCTCGTTGCACGCGCGAGCGATGCGGTTATGGCGGTTTACAACACCGACTTCAAGGTGACACAAAAAGCGGATACCTCGCCTGTTACCGAGGCAGATGTGATGGCAGAAGCCATCATCACCGAAGGACTTCGATCGCTGACACCCGACATCCCCGTTATCGGTGAGGAGGCGACTGCCAATGGGTCACAGGCAGTGGCAACCGACACGTTTTGGCTGATCGATCCCGTGGATGGGACCCGCGAATTTCTCGATCGAAATGGTGAGTTCACCGTCAACATTGCGCTGGTCCACCAGGGCAAGCCATACTTAGGTGTCGTGGCCGCGCCTGCTCTGGGAGAGGTTTTTTGGGGCCTCAACACGCCAATGGATCGAGCCGCCTACTGGCAGGCAACGCCGCAGACAAACCCCGAGCGCATTATGTGCACGCAGCCACCAGCCGCCGGGCTGCGGGTCCTACGAAGCCGCAACCACGGTGACTCCAAAGCTTTGGATGCGTTCTTGACTGATTTTTCGGTATCCGAGGCGTTGGCGGTTGGCTCATCGCTTAAATTCTGCCGAATGGCGCAGGGGCTTGCCGACCTATACCCGCGTTTCGGTCCCACTATGGCTTGGGATACCGCCGCCGCGCACGCGGTTCTGGCAGCCGCCGGAGGACGAATTTGCACCCTCAGTGGTGAGGACCTGCAATACGACCCCCTGCGCTTGAAGAACCCCCATTTCATTGCATGGGGAGGGCCAGAACCCTCAGCGCGCCGCTAACTCCCGTTGAATCGCTTTCTCGACTTCGCCGCCGAGCGGCTTACGCAGCGACACAAAAGACTCCACGCGCTTGCCATCAGCGCTGATCAGGTACTTGTGGAAATTCCACATGGGCTTTGCGCCCGATGCGGCTATGAGGTCTTTGTAAAACGGGTTCGCATCTTGGCCGGACACCACGGTTTTCGCCAACATCGGGAATTTGACGCCGTAGGTGTTGAAACAAAAATCAGCGATCGCTTTCGAGTCTCCTGGCTCTTGTTTGCCGAAGTCGTTTGAAGGGAAGCCCAAAATGACCAAACCCTTGTCGCTGTACTTGGCGTAGAGCGCTTCAAGACCTTCGTACTGGCCCGTAAACCCGCAGTAGCTCGCGGTGTTAACAACCAAAATTACGTTACCAGCATATTGGCAAAGCGACTGAGGCGCGCCGTCTTGCAGGCGCTCAAACTGGTGGTTGAGGATGGACGGGCAGGCCGAAGCGGCCTGTGCGGATGCAGCTGTTGACATGAGGATCCCCAATGTAAAAATCAATCGGAAAAGCATTGTTTCGTTCCTACCGGTTGGCGACTCTTTACTGTACGATAAAGCGCGAAATCGCAACGTCACTGCCTCTGAAAGCCCTCACATGCTCGATCCTGATGCCCGCGCGCTCCTTGACCTGATGCTGGAAAAGCAGATTCCCCCGGTTCATACCGTCAACCCGGTTGAGGCACGTGCAGCCTATGTGGCGCGTCGGTACGCCACGCAACGTGATCCCACCCCCGTAGCGTCAGTGCGCAACGAGACGCTGTCTTATACCGAGCGATCTGGCGCGGGGGTTGATGTCCCGCTCCGCGTCTACCGGCCCGCGCAGGCGGATGCAACCCGGGCGGCCGCGTTGGTCTACTTTCACGGTGGAGGCTGGGTCATTGGTGATCTCGATACACACGACGGCGTGTGCCGCGATTTGGCTGACCAAAGCGGGTGCGTCGTGATCGCAGTCGATTACCGCCTCGCCCCTGAGGCCCCCTTTCCCGCCGCACTGGATGACTGCATTGCGGCCTTTTGCTGGGCCGCCGATCAGGCGAGCACCCTGGGCATCGACCCCGAAAAAATCGCTGTCGGTGGCGACAGTGCTGGCGGCTGCCTGGCTGCAGTCGTATCGCTACATCAACGTGATGCCCGTCGGGCCGCGGCGACCGCTCCCGTGCCCTGCTTCCAGTTGCTCATTTATCCCGTAACCGACAAACGTGCTCTGGCGCCATCTCATCAAACCAACGGACAGGGTTACCTGCTCACCACGGAGAGCATGCACTACTTCAGAGGACACTACTTGCCAAACCCCGCTGATTGGCTCGATTGGCGAGCCTCACCGCTGCTCGCCAGCGACCACGGCGACCTCCCGCCGGCCTTGGTGCTCACAGCAGGCTTTGACCCCCTACGGGATGAAGGTCGCCAATATGCCGATGCCTTGTCCGCCGCAGGTACGCGATGCCAGTATGTGTGTTTTGAGCGGCAGATCCACGGTTTCTTACCGATGAACAAGGCGATCGGCGAGGCCGACACCGCGCTCGCGTTGTGCGCGCGCGCCCTCAAATCAGCTGTTATCTAGAGCTGGTCTTTGATACGCTCGTTGGCAGGAAACATGTAGCGCTTGGCTGCGTCATCCATCTCCGCTTTGAAAGCGTGTCGGGTTTTCAGCGCCTCGGCGCGCACTGCTGCGGGGCGGGCACTGACCGTATCCAAGAACCGCTTCACCGCGGGATATTTGTCCCACGTGTCGGTGCCACCTAACACGTAGGGCAACATGCGCGCCCACCCCCATAGGGCGATGTCCACGATGCTGTAGTCCTCCCCGAGCATGAACGGCTGATTGTGCAGACGATGTTCGATGATGCGCCAATGGCGATTCGCCTCAAAGTCATAGCGATTGAGGGCATACAACTTGGGCTCGGGTGCGACATGACGAAAGTGCACAGACTGGCCAGAAAAGGGACCCAGCCCAGTCGCAATAAACATCAACCACGACAACATCTCGCCACGCTTGACTGCATCAGTCGGTCCGGGCACCAGTTTTTGAGCGCGATCGGCGAGATACAACAAAATCGCGTTGCTGTCGAAGACGGTCACGTCACCATCGACGATCGCAGGGAGCTTCGCATTGGGGTTAACGGCCAAAAATGACAGCGCAAACTGCTCGCCCTTGCGAGTGTCCACAGGAATCGGCTCGTAGGGTAATTCCAACTCTTCGAGTAGCAGCGCAATCTTCATCGGATTGGGCGCGGCGTTGTAGTAGAACTTGAGCATGGTGATCTTTCAGTGCAAGTGATGGGAGGTGATTAAATGAGACTCAAAGCAAGTCGATTGAGTGGGCTACCGGTTTTGACGAGCTCATCCAAAATGGAGAAGTGGTTCGCGCCAGGAATACTGATCGCTGATGGTACCGCCTTAGCGCCCCAACGCTGCTGAAGCAGCTGGTTTTGCCGTATGAATTCATCACTTTCGTCACCACCCACGACGCAGTGGAGTTTCGGGGCACCATCGCCACGTTTCGGCGCTGCGAAGTTAACGGGACTCGCGCGTAAAACCTGCGCCGCGTCCAAACGCAAATCCCCTTGCAGAATCGGCGCTTGCTGCAACGGTGCTAAGTCGTATAGACCCGATATCGCCAAAGCCGACTTCACCAGGTCTTTGGGAAGCTTGGCATCGACCGCTGACCAATCACAACGGGCCAGCATAGCCGTCAGGTGTCCACCGGCAGAATGCCCCACCAACGTAATGCGAGAAGGGTCGCCGCCCCAATCGGAAATATGGTTATGCACCCACTGCAATGCCTGGGTCAAAGTTTGGGCAATTGCCGGTATCGTGGTGCTCGGACACAACGGGTAATTGGGAATCACCACACAGGCGTTCGCCGCGCGGAATGGCGCCGCGACAAAACTATGCTCACTTTTACTCAGGCTGCGCCAATAACCACCGTGGATGTAGACGACAACGGGAAGGCCCTGACCAGACGCTCTACCAGCTTTATCAGGCGTCTTCGGCGCAAAGACATCAAGAGTTTCGCGCTCGCCACGGCCATAAGGTAGGCTGACAGCGCAACCGGGTTGCTCGCGCAGCGCAACCGAAGCAATGGTCCATCTGGCAAAGTAGTCGGCGTAGTCAGGCACCAGTGCGCGGTTGTTGTACTGGGCGTTGAAATAGTCACTGTCTGCTGTCACCATGGCAATCCCCTTTGCGCTTAACGCATCCCAATTCGAACATCGCCAAAAATATGCCGTGCATGAGGAGGCAACGATCGGATGAACTGCGGGCTCCCCCGCAACGTACCCCCTAGCTGTGCGGCGACCTCCCACAACCAGCGTGGGTTGTACAACACCGCACGCGCCACCGCCACGACATCGACTAAACCGTCAGCAACCGCTGACTCCGCCATCTTGGCCTCCGTGATCAGGCCAACACCAATGGTGGGCATGCCAGTGGCCGCTTTGACCATTTGCGCGAACGGCAACTGGAAGCCCGGCGCCGCCGGTATTTTTTGCAGAGGCGAAACGCCAGCGGTTGAGATGTGCGCAAAATCAGCTCCCGCAGCCTGAGCCCGCTTGCAAAAATCCACTGTTTCCTCGGGCGTCCAACCACCCTCGACCCAATCCGTCGCTGAGATTCGGAAACCGACCGGGCCATCAAAGACTGCCCGAACTGCCGCGATCACTTCGAGCGGGAACCGGATACGGCCCTCAAAATCACCCCCATACGCGTCCGTACGCTGATTCGACAATGGCGACAAAAATTGATGCAACAGATAGCCGTGGGCTGCATGCAGCTCAATGGCGTCGATCCCAATGGCTTTTGCGCGTTTAGCTGAATCGGCAAAGGCCTTTACAAGCGCCGCTATCTCGTCGAGCGATAAGGCCTTTGGCGCACGCTCACCATCGCTATGCGGCAAGGCGGACGGCGCGCGGGTCTCCCATCCGCCGTTGTCCAGATCAAGCAACGCCCCGCCCTGCCAAGGCGCCGCGCTGCTGCCCTTGCGCCCAGCATGGGCGAGCTGAATACAGATGGGGGTGTGGGGGGCTTGTGCCCGAGCACGCGCCAAGTTAGCGCCCAGCGCCTGCGCCCGGGTGTCATCCCAAATGCCCAAACAGCCGGGGCTGATGCGGCCATCCGCAGTGACCGCGGTCGCCTCAAGAAATACCATTGCCGTACCCCCATTCAACAGGCCGGCCCAGTGGGTGAGGTGCCAGTCATTCGCCAGCCCGTCGGTGCACGCGTACTGACACATCGGAGCCACAACGACGCGGTTTTCAAGGGTCAGGCCACCATTGGGCGAAGGAATGTGAAGGGGAGTAAACAAAGGGCTCATGACGTTTTTTGAGGGCAAATTGGTTGCGGGGCGACTGTGCGCGAAGGTTGAATGGTAATGAACTTTGTGCCATGCCGCTGGCGCTTGGGAGATAGCCCACCAGCGACATCACTTCGAATCATTTTTGCGTAAACTTGAGGCTTAGCATGGTTACACATGACAATGGCGGTGTTCGTAAAGGAAAACAGCATGTTAGAGACGAAATTTGGCAGCGGTAAAGCGGTTCAACGTGTCGAGGATGATCGCTTGCTCAGAGGCCAAGGCCTGTACGTTGACGACGCAACAGCTGCTGGCACCAAGCATGTATGCTTTGTTCGATCTCCCTATGCCAGCGCTGACATCCTATCGGTCGACACAACGGCAGCGCAGCAAGCGGCAGGTGTTCATCTGGTGCTGACCGGGGCCGACCTGTTGGCTGCTGGCGTACCCGCGATGGCGAAGCCGATTAATTTCAAACGGCCCGACGGATCCCCCCTTCAAACGCCCGAGCGACATCTGCTGGCGACGACCCGAGTGCGCTTTGTCGGCGAACCTGTCGCCGTTGTCGTTGCGGATAGCATTGCCCAGGCCCAAGCGGCCGCTGAGCTGGTTGATGTTTCCTACGAACCAAGGCCTGTGGCAGCTGACATGGCACAAGCACTCGCACCGGACGCCCCCTTATTGGCTGATGGCCCCGATAACATCTGTGCGCAAACGCATTTCGGCGACACCGCCGCCGTCAACGAAGCGTTTGCCAAAGCCGCGCATGTCACCTCTTTAGACATCCAACACCAACGCCTCGCGGCAATCACCATCGAACCACGTAACTCGATTGCGACGATGCGCGGCAACCGCCTCGAATTCCGCGCGACCAGTCAAGCGCCGACGCAAATGCGGGCCGCCCTCTCCCATCACTTGGGTCTGCCCGTCGAGGCGATTCGCGTTGTAGTGGGTGATGTGGGCGGTGGCTTTGGTATGAAAACCGCAACGTATGCAGAGGACCTGCTAACCGCCTACTGTGCCCACCGACTTGGCGGCGCCGTTAAGTGGGTATCCACCCGCAGCGAAGATTTTCTGACGTCTTCACACGGACGCGGGGTCGACACCAAGATTGATATTGCCTTGGACGCCGAGGGCAAGATACTGGCGCTGCGATTCCATAATCACGCCGACGTGGGCGCATACCCGACGATGGCAGGGGTTGCGATTCAGGTACTCATCGGGCCTTGGGTATCTACCAGCATCTACGATATACCGTTAATCGATGCGACGCTTACAGCAGTTTTAACCAACCGGGCTCCGACGGGTGCTTATCGTGGTGCTGGTCGACCAGAGGCCATTTTGTCGATCGAGCGAGCCCTTGATGAAGCGGCTAGGGCTCATGGCTTTGACCGCCTTGAGCTGCGTCGGGTTAACATGATTCCCGAGTCGAAGATGCCGTATACCAACGCGATGGGGCAAACCTACGATACCGGTGCATTTGGTCGTATTTTCGAACGAGGCCTCGCTGTTGCAAAGATCGATGACTTCGAGTCACGCGCGACGACCAGTGCACAGCGGGGCAAGTGGCGAGGGCTCGGTGTTGCGAGCTTTCTGGAATGGACCAGTGGTAACTCATTCACGGAAGAAGTGAACATACAAATCTTAGCCGACGGATCTGTCGAAGTTTTCACTGCAGTGCTGCCGATGGGACAGGGTATTCAAACCTCCCTAACGCAGTTGGTCGCTGACGTTTTTGATTTGCCTGCAGAAAAAATCCGTGTTGTCATGGGTGACACCGACCGCGGTAACGGGTTCGGCTCAGCTGGTTCAAGATCAATTTTTACGGGTGGCGGTGCCGTGAGCGAAGGCTCGACTAAAGCCCTTGAACTCGCCCGATCTCTGGCGGCAGAGGCTCTAGAGACGGCCGTTGAAGACCTCGACTATGCGCAGGCACGCTTCACAGTTAAGGGAACGGATGTCGCTATTGAATTGGGCGACGTCGCCAAATTGCAAGCGGAACAACGCATCGTTGTGGAGTCCAGTACCACGGCTGGCGCACCCACTTGGCCCAATGGTTGTCACGTCTGTGAGGTCGAGGTCAACCCCGAAACCGGTGAGTGTGAGGTGGTCGCCTACAGCTCAGTCAACGATGTGGGTCGGGTGATCAGTCCGACCATTGTTCGAGGCCAGTTGGATGGCGGCGCGGTCCAGGGCATCGGTCAGGCGCTCTACGAAAATCTCATTTACGAGACGCATGGCGCGCAGCTGATCTCCGGTAGCTTAATGGATTACGCCGTGCCACACGCAGACGTGATGCAGGTTGATTTCGTAACCGAGATGGATGAATCCATCCCCTGTAAAACCAACGTGTTGGGCGTGAAAGGCGTTGGTGAACTGGGCACGATTGGTGCGACACCGGCTGTGGTGAACGCCATTGCTCATGCGTTGGCGCAAAACGGGCATGGCCACAAGACACCACAGCTGCAAATGCCGCTGACGCCCCTGAACGTGTGGCGGACCATTCACGAACAGTGAAAACGGGATCAGGCGTACTCTGAGATTTCAATTAAATTCAAATCCGGGTCACGCACATAGACCGAACGGATCGCGCGGGTTGCACCCGTGCGCATCACGGGACCCTCAATGATGGGCCAATCGGCTGCGTTCAAACGCTCGATCACTTCAGCAAGCGGTACGCTGGCGATGAAACACCAATCCTGAGAACCCGGTACGGGCAGGTGGGCCTTCGGCGCGAACTCAGAGCCCTTGACGTGCAGATTGATTTTTTGCGCGCCAAACAAAAACGCACGACGAGGCATTGGTGGCGATCCCGCATGAAAAACCTCAAGCCGCATGCCTAAGACGCGGGTATAGAAGTCGATACAAGCGACCTCATCGCTCGTAGTGAGAACCAAATGATCCAAATGATCAATCATGACTCACCCCTGTAAAGGCGCAGGATGGCAATCGGTCACCAAACCCGCTTTGATCAATTGCCCAGGTACATCGTGACCAACAATATGCGGTAGCGTGCGGGCTACAGTCAATAGTTTCGCGGTGTCTATGCCTGTCTCAAAGCCCATCAATGACAGCATGTTAACGGTGTCCTCTGAGCAAATATTGCCACTGGCTCCTGGTGCGTAGGGGCATCCGCCGAGTCCCCCAAGTGATCCATCAAAACGCTCGATACCGCTTTGTGCTGCGGCGAGCACATTCGCTAGGCCCATCCCGCGGGTGTTGTGAAAGTGGAGCGTCAACGGCACCGTCGAAACGCGTTGCGCCAGCAGCTCAATCAATCGCTGTACCTGCGCCGGATGAGCCATTCCGGTGGTGTCACAAATCGTGAGACCTTGAATACCAAGGTCTGTGAACCGCCAAGCCCAATCTACCACCGTCGCTGCCGGGACATCACCTTCCATGGGGCAACCGAAGCAGGTGGATAAGGAAACGGTAATGGGTCGGCGCCCGTCCACAAAGCGGATGACCTCATGCAACGCCGCGAAGCTGTCGGCGCGCGCCATGCGCAAGTTCGCACGGTTGTGGGTTTCTGACGTCGACATGACCAAGTTCAATTCGTCCGCATTGACATCAAGGGCACGCTCTGCGCCACGTAAGTTGGGTACCAAAACGGTGTAGACCACGTCTGGGTGACGGGTGATCTGTCCCATGACCATCTCGGCATCGCGCAGCATCGGAATCGCCTTGGGCGATGTGAGCGATGTGACTTCAATTTTTGCAAACCCACAGGTGCTCAGTGCATCAATCAGCGCTACTTTATTTTCTGTTGGGATGAAATTTGGCTCGATTTGAAACCCATCGCGCGTGACGACCTCATTGAAATACAGACGTTTACTCACGATACGATTCCTTTTTCTTTGAGTGCTGCAATTTGATCGTCGCTCAATCCAATTGACTGCAGCACAGCCATCGTGTCTTGACCGATGCACGGTGCATTTCGGTCGTGTGCGCCCGGCGTGCGTGAGAGCTTTGGAACGATACCTGGAATCGTTATCTCATCCCCATCATCCATCTGGATGCGATGGAGCATGCCCCGCGCTTCGTAGTGCGGATCGGCTGCAATATCTGCGACGGTATAGATGCGTCCGGCCGGTACCGAGACCGACTCAAGGATCGACAAAACCTCCTCGACCGCACGACTAGACGTCCAAGCCTCGATCGCAGCGTCAATCTCCACAACCCTTGCGACGCGCCCGGTGTTGTCCGCAAGCGTTGGATCCGCTGCCAGGTCTGGGCGGCCAATGGCAGCCATCAGGCGCCTAAAGATGCTATCGCCGTTACCTGCCACCAGCACATAGGCGCCACCGGCACAGCGGTAAGCGTTGCTGGGGGCTATCCCGGGCAGCGCGCTGCCCGCTGCCTCTCGCACGGCACCAAACGCGCTGTACTCAGGCAACAGGCTCTCCATGCAGTTGAATACAGCCTCGTAAAGCGCAACATCAACAACCTGCCCTTTGCCGCTGCGCTGACGCTCGTGAAGCGCCATCAAAACACCAATCACCCCATGCAGTGCCGCCAACGTGTCGCCAATGCTCACACCGACTCGCACGGGGACCCGCCCGGGTTCCGCTGTGAGGTGACGCAGGCCGCTCATGGCCTCGGCGACCACGCCGAAACCTGGGCGATCTTTGTAGGGGCCAGTCTGGCCGTAACCACTCACCCGCAGCATGATCAGGCGCGGATTGATCGCCAGCAGTGCATCGGGGCCAAGCCCCCATTGCTCCATCGATCCCGGGCGAAAATTCTCAATCAACACATCAGCTTCCGAGGCCAGTGTGCGCACCAACTGTTGGCCCTCAGCCGACTTCAAATCAATCGCCACTGAGCGCTTGTTCCGAGATTGGATCTGCCACCAAACCGATGTCCCGTCTTTGAGGAGGCGCCACTTGCGCAGCGGGTCACCAGAGCCTGGTGGCTCCACCTTGATCACATCGGCACCAAAGTCCGCCAACGTTTTTGCCGCAAACGGGCCTGCGATGAGTTGACCTAATTCAATGACCTTTAGTCCCGCTAACGCACTCATGATGTGTCCACTGTGATGATCGACAGCCTGCTATCGTACCCATAAAAAAAGCCTCCCCGTGTCCCGCACGAGGAGGCTACCGACGTGACGCCGTGTCGGCTTATTTGGATTTTTCGCGACTGGTAATAAAGTCGACGATCGGCAACACCATACCCATGATCAAAATTGCCAAGAGGTCGAACTGCTTGAGCTTCCAGATGTAGGGCAAGAAGAACAGACCCAACATACACAGCGCAATAAACTGAATCAAGCGATTGGTCATTTTGAGTTTTCCAGTCAATAAAAAAGATTTAAAGGGGCTAGCGGCCTTACGCACCCAACACACGTTTTTCAAGCCAGCGCGCTGTCCGTAACAGGCGCGCATCGGCATTTAAGTTACCGACCAACTGCACCCCAATCGGCAGGCCGTCAGGGGTCTCAAGCAACGGCAGGGACACGCAGGGCAACCCGGCAAACGTCCATAAGGTGGACATGATCGGGTTGCCGGTCGAACTGTGTCCCAACGGGGCAGGCCCCAACGCGGCAGGCGTCACGATGGCGTCGAAATGGTCAAAATATTCGTCAAAGCCCGCAGCCGCGTGGTGACAACGGTCGAGGGCGAACAAGTAGTCGCTGGCCTTGATGTCGGCCCCACGGGCCAAGAGTGCCTTGATCTCCTCAGAACCGACACCACCCGCCTTCGCAACAACGGTCCCAACGTTGGCATGCATTTCGGCTTCCATGACGGTTTTCAGCCAGCCGATCGCGTTGGTAACGGACTCGTGCAGCGGCACCTCTGTCATGCAGTCGCCCAACTCCTCAGCCAGCGCCTCGAAAGCCTCTCGGGCTTGCGGGTCCATGTCATCCCATTGCGCGGTTTTAACGAACATCAGCTTGGGCGGCATGGGGGGCTCTTGGGTAGCTAAGCCACTCAGGTTCATGGGGAAAATCGTACGACCCTGCGCACTCTCGTGCCCACCGATGATGACCTCGCCCACTCGCGCCAAATCCTCAACGCTACGCGCAAACACACCGACTTGGTCTAGCGATGGTGCGCATTTCAGAACACCACCGTTGAACACCAAACCACGGGTGGGCTTGTAGGCATGCACACCACAGAAGGATGCAGGACGAATAACCGAGCCATTGGTCTGCGTTCCCACCGCAACGGGTACCATACCGGCCGCCACCGCCGCGGCAGAGCCGCTCGATGAGCCACCTGGCGTGTGTGCCAAGTTACGTGGGTTCTTGGTCACTGGCGGGTTGAGGTAAGCCAGCTCCGCCGTACGGGTTTTACCCCACACGACAGCCCCTGCCGCACGCAGACGATGCACCAAAAAAGCATCCACACTCGGCGTACGACCCGCCGCGCCGGCGTAACCGAGCTCGGTGGGGTAGTCTGCCGTGTCAATGTTGTCTTTGACACCGACGGGTACACCGTATAGCTGCGGCAAATCCCCGCCGGCACGCGCCATGTCTTCAAGCACCCAACGTTGCGCCTCGACGACCTCGGAGGACTGATGCGCAAACGCCTGCACCTCCGGCTCAACGGCTGCGCCGTACTGCTGCAATGCGTCGTACAACGCCTGCAACGACAGCGCACCCGAGCGAAACGCCTGCGTCAATTCAGACGCACCCATTTCATGACACAAACGTTCCTGCGACATTCAATCTCCCAGTAGCTTTATCAGCGCATCCGCGCCTTACTCTTTCTTGTCGGAACTGCCACCCATCAAGAAGGCAGGGTCCATCACACTGCCCTCTTCCTCTTCAGTGGGCGTCACATCTTCCATGCTGTGCTGACTGTTATACATGAGGTCAGGCAACCAGGTCACGATCTTGGGCTGCACATACACCAAAGCAATGGTTAGGAACACCATACCCAAGAATGGGAAGCACCCCTTGAAGATGGTCCAAAGCTCCACCTCCTTCGGCGCAATGCCCTTGAGGTAATACGCGGACATGGCCATCGGCGGGGTTAGGAAAGACGTCTGTAAGTTGATCGCAATCAAAATACCGAACAGCATCGGGTCAACGTTGAAGTGCTCTAACAACGGCAAGAAGATCGGAACGAAGATGATGATGATCTCGCTCCACTCCAGTGGCCAGCCCAAGATGAAGATGATCAGCTGCGTCAACAGCAGGAACTGCACGGTGCTGAGGTCCATCGAAAGCATGAAGTCTTTCACCACGCTCTCACCACCCAAGTAGGAGAACACGCTGGAGAACGTCCACGAGCCCACAAACAGGTAACACACCATAGCGGTGGTCTTGGCAGTCAGGAAGACGGCCTCTTTCAGGCGCTGCCACGTCATTGCGCGGTAAACCACGGCAAGTACCATGCCGCCCAAAGAGCCCATCGCAGCCGCTTCACTTGGAGTCGCCAAGCCAAACAGGATGGAACCCAAAACGGTCATGATCAGTGCAGCCAACGGTAAAAAGGCCGTGACTAACAATTGAACGGCTTTGAAAAAGCCAACCTCATCGACATCTTTTGGCTTGGGTGCCAATTTAGGGTTGATCACCACACGGCCAATCACGTACACCAAGTAAAGACCGGCCAGCAACATGCCGGGGACCATCGCGGCAGCGTAGAGCTTGACGACAGACACGCCCGCGGTCGCGGCGTAGACGATCAGCATGATCGATGGCGGGATCAAGATACCCAAGGTACCACCCGCAGCTATCACGCCAGTCGATAGCTTCTGGTCATAGCCCGCTTTCAACATGGAAGGCAGGGCCAACAACCCCATCAACGTCACCACGGCGCCAACGATACCCGTCGCGGTCGCAAACAGCGCACAGGTAATCAAGGCGGCAACTGCCATAGAGCCAGGTACATGACGCAGCGATACCTGCAAGCTCTCAAACAAGCGATCCAAAATGTTCGCCCGCTCAATGATGTAACCCATGAATAAGAACAGCGGGATGGAGATCAACACATCGTTGTTCATCACACTGAACGTGTTCTGTGTGAAGAGGTAGAAAATGTTGTTATCGAAAAGGTTCTGCCCCGGCGTATGGTACGCATAGGCGCCAAACATGATACCCATCGCCATCAAAGTGAAGGCGATTGGGAAACCCAGAAAAATAAAAACGATGAAGAGCCCCAGCATGACCAGGGCAATGATTGGATCGCTCATGCTTTGTGGCCTTCCTCTGATTTGCCAAATTGTTGTTGCAATGCGGTTTCGAGCTCGACAACATCGTCGCCGCGGTCCAACCATTCATTGTTTTGCATGCACAAAACACAGCGGCACAGCTCGGCTAAGCCTTGTAAGACCAGCGTGATGCCCGCTACGAAAATAATCATCTTAAGTGGCCAAACCGGCACACCCACTGGGCTGTTCACACTGACCTCTTGGATGCGCATCGCATCGGCGCCATAAAAGAAACCAGAAAAAACCAGCGCCAAAACACCGGGGAAAAAAAACAGCAAGTACAGCGCGAAGTCCACCTTCGCCTGCGTACGAGGCTGCCACTTGCGATACATGAAGTCGCCACGCACGTGACCCCCCTTCGACAACGTGTAGGCGCCAGACATCAAAAATAATGCCCCGTAGAGCATGTAACTCATATCGAACGCCCAGTCGGTCGGGTCATTCATGACGTAGCGACAAAATACTTCGTAGCACGTACTCGCCGTCAGGACCAAAACGGTCCAGCCGAAGGTCTTACCAATCGTCTCTGACAAATAATCAACTGTGCGTATAAATTTAATCATGATGATCCATCAATAAAAAAGCCGCTGCTGGGCAGCCAGCAGCGACTGTCTTCAGCCGACCAAATTACTTAGGTAACTTGGTCTTGAAAACGTGCTCGTAAGCCGTTTTGTAGTCGGCTTCGTTGAAGAACGAGTAGTACGCAACGCGACGTGCCCAATCCTTCTGTGA
>JBMTSM010000008.1:0-24049 GCA_049448275.1 Burkholderiaceae bacterium | reverse complement strand
GGTGGTTCGTGCGGTCACGGCGACGTTGACTTTTGCAGCCTCATGGCGTTCATCATTAAAGCTTTGCAACAAGCCGTCGGGCGCATGGCGGTTAACGACGGCAGCAAGTTTCCATGCCAAGTTGTCGGCGTCGGCGATCCCTGTGTTACCGCCTCTTGCACCGAAGGGGCTGACCACTTTGGCGGTGTCACCGATGAAAAATACGCGTCCGACAATCAAGTGGTCAAGCAATTGGCTGCGGTAGCTGTAGGGGCCCACCCACACAATATCGCAATCGGCGTCAGTGCCAAACTGACGGCGCAGCCGCTCACGCAAGACGTCCTCCCGGCTCACATAGGCGGGATCGGCATCCGGTGCCATTTGGTAGTCAATGCGCCAGACATCGTCGGCCATCAGGTGTTGCCAAACGGCGCGGTTATCGTTGAAGGGGGCTTCAATCCAGGTGTGGCGTTCGGTCGGCGGCTGCTCCTTGAAACGCACATCGGCAATGCACCAGCGATCGTCTCGTTTGATGCTGGTCATTGGCACCGCGCACCACTTGTGGAAGGGTGTGTTGCTGCCGGTGGCATCGATGACGTGCCGTGCCCGAAGGGCATAGGCGCCTTCTGGGGTCTCCACATCTAAGGTGACTTGATCGGTGTCCTGTGCGCAGCCTGTGACGCGCGATTGCCATCGCAGGTCGATGTGTCCCAACGCGGCGATGCGCTCTACCAAATAGCCCTCAATGTAGAACTGTTGGATGTTGATAAAAGCGGGTTGTTGAGACCACTTGAAGTCCTCTCGGTCACGGAGATTGAAATTGTAAATTTCATCGTTACCTGCAAACGTGCGTCCGACGTGCCACTCCACCCCTTTGGCTTTGATACGGTCGTAGATACCGAGCTTGTCGAATATTTCCAACGACCGCTGGGTGTAGCAAATCCCGCGTGACGACGCGCCCTTGACGCCCACCGTGTTGTCCTCATCCAGCAAGACGGCGGAAACGCCCAATTGCGCGAGGCTACAAGCCAGCGTCAGCCCCGTGATACCGCCACCCACGATCACGACGTCGTATGGTTTCTCAGGCGACGCGCCCGCGAGTTCTGGCGGTGTTTTGAAGGGATAGGTTGGCAGCGCATAACCCGCGCCGCCAGTGAATTCATAGCCGTTGGTGTAAGCCGGATCTTGGTACGCAGGAGCGGTCATAGATGTCAGTGGTTGAGCTCGGGGCGATCGTTTTGCTGCGGTTTGAGCTTGTCAGCGTTGCTCGGATTGGCCGCGCGTTCGGCCCGCCATTGGTTCTTGCGGGCCGTCCATTCGTTCAAACGCTGGCGGGCAAAGGTGCTTTCCTTCTGCATTGCTTGCGCCGAGGCGATCTGATACGACAGCTCGAGTCTCACGCCGTTGGGGTCAAAAAAGTAAATGCTCTTAAAGACGTGGTGATCAGTCACACCAATGACATCGATGCCGTGCGCCTCCAGGCGGGTTTTCATCGCCGTCAGATCTGCGAGTGTGGGTACCGAAAATGCGATGTGATTGACCCAAGCCGGCGTATTGGGTGAGGGTAGCGCAGCCTCGTCGTCACCAAGGTCGAAAAACGCAATGTACGAGCCATCGCCCAAGCGAAAGAAGAAATGGGTGTAGGGGCAATACTCGCCGGTGCTGGGCACGTGATCACTCTGGATGATGTGGTAAAGCGGGAGTCCCAAAATGTCTTCATAAAAGTGGCGCGTCTCTTCCGCGTCTTTGGCTCGATACGCGTAGTGATGCAGGCCTTGGATGGGCGGTGGGCTGGGGATTTGGGGTTGCATGGGTCGGCCTCAAATTTACGGATGCGTAATGAGTTTAACTAACCAGAATCGATTTGTGTGTGCCGTTTGACCGGACAGCTGCTCGTGATACAAGGGAATACCCGAACATTTTTAAAGGCTATTACTGACGAAATCTGGGAAAAGTCTTTTTATATCAACACCTCGCAGCCGATTGAAAAAATCAATCGATCGCATTGCGAGGTGCAATTAGACGGGTTTGTCCTGAACAGATATGGTTCAGGGGTCCTCAATCGGCAAGCCGCGGGTTTGTTGTGACTGGGGCATTTCTTTAAACCACAAGGAGAGACGCATGCCAACATTGAAAGGCACGAAAACTGAGCAGTGCTTGAAAGAAGCATTTGCTGGTGAATCACAAGCTAACCGCCGTTACCTGTACTTCGCGAACAAGGCTGACATCGAAGGCCAAAACGACGTTGCAGCGCTGTTCCGCTCAACCGCTGAAGGCGAGACCGGCCACGCACACGGCCACCTCGAGTTCTTGGAGCAAGCTGGTGACCCCGCAACCGGTTTGCCCATCGGCTCAACCCGCCAAAACCTTGAAGCAGCAGTTGCTGGCGAAACCCACGAGTACACCGACATGTACCCTGGCATGGCCAAGACCGCTCGCGAAGAAGGCTTCGACGAAGTCGCCGATTGGTTCGAAACTCTGGCGAAGGCTGAGCGTTCACACGCCAACCGTTACGCCAAGGCTTTGGCAGAACTGGCCGATTAATTTCGGCATGAATCAAAACGCGTCATAAGCGAGTTTTGAGAGTTCCGCGTGGCACACCCGCCGCGCGGTTCTCTGAATATTTGCAAGCGGTCAGACAGACAGCCCCCCTTTTGGAGTAATTGAATGTCACGAGAAGGCAATTTAGAAGCGCCAACCCGCCACCCGTTGGACTGGCAAAACCCTGACTTCTACAACGAAGAAAAAATGTTTGTGGAGTTGGAGCGTATTTTTGACATTTGCCACGGCTGCCGCCGTTGTGTGAGTCTGTGTAACTCCTTCCCGACACTGTTCGACCTGGTCGACGAGAGTAGCACCATGGAAGTCGATGGTGTGGCAAAGGCCGACTACTGGAAGGTCGTCGATCAGTGCTACATGTGCGACCTGTGCTACATGACCAAATGCCCTTACACACCGCCACACGAGTGGAATTTGGATTTCCCGCACACCATGTTGCGTGCCAAGGCGATCAAATTCAAAAAGGGTGAAGTCGGCAAGGCCGAGCAATTCTTGGCTTCAACCGATAAGCACGGCTCATTGGCGGGTATCCCTGTCGTGGTTCAGGCGGCAAACGCGGTCAACAAGACAAAGCCTGCACGTGCCCTGATGGAAAAAGTGTTGGACGTCGATAAGGACGCTTGGTTACCTGCTTTGGCGACGACCAAGTTCCGCTCTGACGCTGTCGATAACATGACGCCAGCCGTCGTTGATGGTGAGCGCACACCGGGTAAAGTGGCCATCTTCGCCACGTGCTACGTGAACTACAACGAACCCGGCATCGGCCACGATTTGTTGAAAATCTTGGCGCACAACGACATACCGTATGTCATTGTCGAAAAAGAGCAGTGCTGCGGGATGCCGAAGCTGGAATTAGGCGATCTCGATGCGGTCGCACAAAGTCAAGCTGCCAACATCCCCGTTCTGGCTAAGTACGCAAAGGATGGCTATGCCATCTTGTCTGCTGTACCCAGCTGTACGCTGATGTTCAAGCAAGAGATCCCACTGATGTTCCCTGACGACGCCGATACGCAGCTGGTCAAGGGCGCGATGTGGGACCCCTTCGAATACCTGATGGCCCGCAAGCGCGATGGGTTCTTAAAGACAGAATTCCCTCAGCCCTTGGGCAACATCAGTTATCAAATTCCCTGTCATGGCCGGGTTCAGAACATTGGCCGTAAGACGGAGGAAATGTTGAAGATGATTCCCGAGACGGCGCTGAACACCATTGAGCGCTGCTCAGGGCATGCGGGTACCTATGGTGTGAAAAAGCAGCACCATCAAACCGCAATGAAGATCGGTAAACCTGTTTTCAAAGCGATGGCCAATATGAAAGACGGCGCGAAGCCTGATTTCATCAGCTCAGATTGCCCGCTGGGCGGGCATCACATCGCGCAAGGCTTCCAGGTCAACGGCGAGGTTGTGCCGACTTTGGCACACCCCCTGACGCTGGTGCGTAAAGCCTACGGTTTGCCCGAATAAGCCACTTGGCTGCCACCACTGACCACTCACAAGAGGATCTAAATATGCAATTAACTGGCCACATTACCGCTGAGAACCTGATGACCCTAGAGGCGTACAGCAAGTACCGCAAAAACCACAAGGCAGAGGTACTCGCACACCGCAAACTTCGCACCATTGCGTTGGGTGATCATTTCGTCTTTCAATTTGAAAGTGAAATGACAATCCGCTATCAAATCCAAGAGATGTTGCGCATTGAGAAAGTGTTCGAGGAAGAGGGCATTCAGCAAGAGATCGAAGCCTACGCGCCACTGGTCCCCGATGGCACCAACTGGAAAGCCACCATGCTTATCGAGTATCCCGACGTGAACGAGCGCAAGCGCGAGCTCTCACGACTCATCGGTGTTGAAGACCGGGTCTTCGTTGAAGTAGAGGGGATGCCCCGTGTCTACGCCATTGCCGATGAAGACCTCGACCGAGAAACGGAAGAGAAGACTTCGGCCGTGCACTTTGTCCGCTTCGAGTTCAGCCCCGCCATGATTGCCGCCCTGCACGCTGGCGCTGCGGCAACCTTGGGCTGCGACCACACCAACTACCCCGCGCACACGCTGATCGCCCCTGAAACGTTGGCGAGCCTTGCGGGCGATTTGAAGGCTTGACGTAAACTTAGCGCATGCTATTCGCCCTATCGCCAGCAAAAGCGCTTGATTACGACACGCCGCCCCAAACGGCGACGCACACGCAGCCTGCCTTCATCCCGCAGGCTGCGGCGCTGATCAAAACCCTCAAGACATTCGACCCTGCCCAAGTGTCAGAGCTCATGAGTTTGAGCGACAAACTGGCGGCCCTCAACGTCGCGCGTTATGGGTCATGGTCGAAAACCTTCACGACGAAGAATGCCAAGCAGGCGGTATTGGCATTCGACGGCGATGTATACGACGGACTGTCTGCGAAGACCATGACACCCAAGCAGCTTGACTGGCTGCAGGCGCATCTTTGCATACTCAGTGGCCTCTATGGCGTTCTGCGCCCCTTAGACTTGATGCAGCCTTACCGGTTGGAAATGGGGACACGCCTAGCGACTGATGCCGGCAAAAACCTGTATCAGTTTTGGGGCGATCGCATCGCGGCTTACCTCAACGACCGCGCTGAAGCCGATGGCAGCGGTATCTTGGTTAATTTGGCAAGCGAAGAATATTTCAAATCGGTGGATCGCTCGGTACTCAAACCAAAGGTCGTGACCTGCGTGTTTGAAGAGCAAAAGAATGGTCAGACGAAAGTGATTAGTTTTATGGCTAAACGGGCACGCGGTCTCATGGTCCGGTTTGCGGCAGAAAACAAGGTCAAAAAGCCGGCTGATCTGACGCACTTTGAAACGGATGGCTACGCCTACATCTCGGCCGATTCCAATGCGGAACGCTTGGTATTCCGGCGACGCCATGCAGCCGCCTGAGGCGGCGGTTCGTTTCCCTACGCTGGTTGCCGCGCGTGACGGCGATGCACTGCAACTGCTCGATCGCATCGCACACATCCGCTTGCGGTACCGAACGCCCGAACTGGTGGTGATTGATGACTTTCTGTCAGCATTGGAATGTGCCGCCCTCATCGCCGCCGCCGCACCTCGCTTAGCGGCTTCCGAAACCGTAGCCGATGACTCGGATGCACTGGCGCGGACCAGTCAGGGTATGTTTTTCGACCCTGGGGAGACTGCGCTCATTCGCCAGATAGATGCCCGGGTCGCCCATGCGTTTCAATGGCCGATCACCCATGCCGAGGACTTGCAGGTCACTTGCTATCAGGTCGACCAGCGTTATGAACCACACCGCGACTATTTCAGTCACACGACCTCTGAGGCCATCAGTGGCGTGCAACGGTTTGGGCAACGGGTAGCGACCGTCTTGTTCTACCTGAACGAGCCTGAGAGGGGCGGCGAGACCCGCTTCCTAGACCTTGATTTGACGGTGAAACCGCGTCAAGGCACAGCGGTTTTTTTCAGTTACCCCTCACCCAACCCGGAAAGCCAGACCTTGCACGAGGGCTGCCCCGTCTTGTCTGGTGAAAAGTGGATTGCCAACAAATGGCTGCGGGCCAAAGCATTTGGCTGATGGCGACCAGCTAGGAGAATAAATCACCGGTTTCAGCGACACGCCGACTGGGTTGTGCCTGTGATGGCAGCGCAGACAGCGGCACCAGCTTTCCGAGCTTAACGCCCAATAACCGTAGCGGCCGATCGAGGGGCGCGCGCTTCAATGTTTGCCCGGCGTAATACCGAATGTCTGTAGCGTGCCGAATGGGTATCTCCAGACTCAAGTCGCGTGTGATGGTTTTGAAACGGTCGTCCCTAAGCTTGATTCCAACGGTTTGCGCCGCGACGGCCTTTCGCACGAGGTCGTCGGCGAGGCGTTCGCACAAGGTGGTGAAAATTTGACCCAACGCATCGCGGTCTCTTTTGGCGTGCAGGTTACGTTCAAAGGTGGTTTCTCGGCTGATCGATACCGGCTCTGAGTTGGTCTGCACGGGCCGTTCATCAATGCCGTGGGCGGATTGGTGCAACCACTGACCATAGCTCTTGCCGAATTGACCAACGAGCCACTGCGGGTCACAAGTCGCTAAATCACCGAGTGTGTGAATACCCAAAGCACTCAATTTCGCATCTGATTTGGGCCCAATGCCGTTCAGCGCGCGGCAGGGGAGTGGCCAAATACGGGGAGCCAAGTCAGCCATTGAAAGCACCGTGATTCCATTAGGCTTGTCCATTTCACTGGCGAGCTTGGCCATCAATTTGTTAGGCGCAACGCCGATAGAGCAGGTTAGGCCAGTTGCTAAAAAGATCTCTTTTTGTATCAGGCGAGCCACCACCCGGCCCGCTTCGCGTTGCCCACCGGGGATATCGGTCAAATCAATGTACACCTCGTCAATACCTCGGTTTTCCATGACCGGTGCAATATCGAGAATGACGGCTTTAAAACGCTGTGATACAGCCCGGTAGCGCGCGTGATCAACCGGTAGCATGATGGCGTCAGGACACAGTACCGCCGCCTTCATCATGCCCATCGCTGAGCCAATACCGAATTTACGCGCCTCATAAGTGGCGGTTGTGATGACGCCGCGTCCAGTGTAATTTCGCAGACGCTGGAATTGGTCGAGCGACCACTCATGCGGTGCACGGGTGCTGTCGGGGCGGGGGTCTTCGGCGATCGGACCGTCGGCATCGGGGCGCTTGCCGCCACCAATAACCACCGGCAGTCCTTTCAATTGCGGGTAGCGAAGCAACTCGACGGACGCGAAAAACGCGTCCATGTCGAGATGCGCAATGCGCCGCACGGTGGCCTCAGGTAGGGAAGGTTCCTGGCACCAAGATGCTGCGATCGACGTCAGTCATGCGCGTACGCCCACAGAATGCCATCGTGAGGTCGAGCTCTTTATGGATGATCTGCAGGGCCTTGGTGACCCCAGCCTCGCCCATCGCGCCCAGTCCATACAAGAATGCACGACCAATGTAGGTACCCTTGGCGCCCAAAGCAATGGCTTTCAACACGTCTTGACCACTGCGTATGCCACCGTCAACATGCACCTCGATCTGATCACCCACGGCGGCGATGATACGGGGCAACACGGCGATGCTCGACTCGGCACCGTCCAGCTGGCGACCCCCGTGGTTGGAGACGATCAGTGCATCGGCGCCCGAGGCGACGGCCAATCGGGCATCTTCCTCGTCGAGAATGCCTTTAATGATGAGCTTGCCACCCCAGCGCTTTTTGATCCATTCCACATCGCCCCAATTGAGTTGGGGATCAAACTGCTTGGCAGTCCAGTCTGACAGCGAACCCATGTCGTCCACACCGCTGACGTGCCCCACAATGTTGCCGAATTGACGGCGTTTGGTTCCCGCCATACCCAAACACCAACGGGGCTTGGTCGCCATGTTGATGATGTTACCTAACGTCAATTTAGGCGGTGCAGATAAGCCATTTTTCAGGTCTTTGTGGCGCTGGCCCAAAATTTGGAGGTCCAAGGTCAGCACGAGTGCAGCGCAATTGGCGGCCTTAGCGCGGTCGATAAGGCGCTCAATGAATCCACGGTCACGCATGACGTACAGCTGAAACCAGAAGGGGTGATTATCGGTGCCAGCGGCGACGTCTTCGATAGAGCATATGCTCATGGTTGACAGCGTGAACGGCACGCCAAAAGCTTTCGCGGCACGCGCCGCCTTGATCTCACCGTCGGCATGTTGCATACCTGTAAGGCCGGTTGGCGCGATGGCAACGGGCATGGACACCTCTTGTCCCACCATATTGGACGCCGTGGTACGACCCTCTAAATTGACCGCAACGCGCTGACGCAGTTTGATGTTCGCGAAGTCATCTGAGTTGGCGCGGTAGGTCGATTCCGTCCAGCTTCCGGAGTCTGCATAGTCGTAAAACATGCGTGGCACACGCGCCTTCGCTAGCAAACGCAAATCTTCGATATTCGTAATGACAGACATGGAATCCCCTAACGGAAAGATTAAATAACACCTTTCATCGTACCCACTCAGTGCTTTTGATCTGAGTGAAAGATACTTTTGGCGTTTGAAAAAAATCTAAATCAGGCCAAACGTGCGCGGTGGCGAGCGATTTGCGCGCTCACCTGTGTGGGTGAGGTGCCACCCAAGGTATTGCGTTCGTTCATCGAGCCCTCAAGGCTGAGCGGCGTGAATACATCCGCGGTGATGCGCGCGTCAAAAGACTGCAAGGTTTCCAGAGGTAGCGCAGAGAGATCAACGCCAGCAGCCTGCGCGGTTTTGACTGCATGCGCAACCACCTCATGGGCATCGCGGAAGGGTAACCCCTTTTTGACCAGATAGTCGGCCAGGTCAGTTGCCGTGGCATAGCCGCGCATGGCCGCGTGACGCATGGCTTCCGCGTTCACTGTGATACCCCCAGACTTGGTCCCGGTATCGGGATCTATTTGTCCACCGATCATCTCAGCGAAGATACGCAAGGTATCTTTCAGGGTGTCTACGGTGTCAAACAAGGGCTCTTTATCCTCTTGGTTGTCTTTGTTGTAGGCGAGGGGTTGCCCCTTCATTAGGGTAATGAGCCCCATCAAGTGCCCAACAACCCGGCCGGTCTTTCCTCGCGCCAATTCGGGCACATCGGGATTTTTCTTCTGCGGCATGATCGAGCTTCCCGTCGTGAAGCGATCGGCGATTTTGATGAAACCGAAATTTTGGCTCATCCAAATAATCAACTCTTCGCTCAAACGGCTCACGTGCACCATGACCAGCGATGCCGCAGCGGTGAACTCGATGGCGAAATCACGGTCACTCACTGCGTCCAGGCTGTTTTGGCAGACGCCATCCATACCCAATGTAGTTGCCACACGCACGCGGTCCAGCGGGTAGGTGGTGCCTGCCAACGCGGCCGACCCCAGCGGCAACTGATTCACGCGCTTGCGCACATCTTGCATGCGCGCTTGGTCGCGCGCGAACATCTCGACGTAGGCCAGCAGGTGGTGCCCGAAACTAACCGGTTGTGCGACCTGCAAGTGAGTAAAACCGGGCAATATCACCGTTTTGTTTTGCTCGGCCACATCGACTAACGCGGTTTGTAGTTCAACCAGCAGGCCGTCAATGATGTCGATCTCATCGCGCAACCACAAGCGAATATCGGTCGCCACCTGATCGTTACGGCTTCGGCCGGTGTGCAGGCGTTTACCAGCATCTCCAACCAACTGCGTCAGGCGCGCCTCGATGTTGAGGTGCACATCTTCTAGGTCGAGTTGCCAAGTGAAGGTGCCCGCATCGATTTCGGATTGGATTTGCCCCAACCCACGTTGAATGTCCGCCAAATCAGCGGCACTGATGATGCCAACTGCAGCCAACATGTCCGCATGTGCCAAAGACCCGCGAATATCAGCCCGGGCCAAGCGTTTGTCGAAGAAAACGCTCGCCGTGTAGCGCTTCACCAACTCACTCATGGGCTCAGAGAACAGGGCGGACCAGGCTTGTGCCTTTGTATCGAGTTGGTTGGATGACATCGTGCTTTGCGTTTCAGAGGGACCGGGCACCATGCCCGGTCGCACCTTATTTTAACGGCCGGCTGCCGTCGGCGTTAGCCGGTGTTACGCAGGGCAGCCGCGATGCCGTTGATGGCGATCTGGATTCCCAGTTTGACCCGCTCGTCTGATTGCCCCTCGCGGTAGCGACGCAGCAATTCAACCTGGACGTGGTGCAGCGGATCGATATACGGAAAACGATGTTCAATGGAGCGACGTAACGCCGGGTTGGTTGCCAAGCGTTCCTTGTGCCCCGTGATCAAAGTCAGCGCCTTGGCGGTACGCGCCCATTCGGTCTCAATCCGTTCCGAGACCTGCTTGCGCAACTTAGGGTCGGGCACCAAGTCGGCGTAGCGCCGGGCGAGGGCCAGATCCGACTTCGCCATCACCATGTCAATATTTGACAGCAAGTTGGCGAAGAATGGCCAGTCGCTCGCCATTTGTTGCAGCTCGGCCAGTCGTTTGGCTCGACTACCCGCTTTGCCGTCCACTTTTATGCGTCCATCCAAATAGGATTCGACCGCCGCACCTAAGCCAAACCAGCCAGGCAAGGTGAGTCGACATTGGCCCCAGCTGAACCCCCATGGAATGGCGCGCAGGTCCTCAATACGCTGGCTGGGCTTACGCGAGGCTGGGCGTGAGCCGATGTTGAGCTCAGTGATTTCGCGCAGCGGTGTGGCTGTGAAAAAGTAATTGGCAAAACCAGGGGTTTCGTAAACCAGCGCGCGGTAGGCTTGCATGCTTGCTTGTGACAACTGCTCGGCCAAAGCCAAGTAGCGCTCAGGCACCTCAGCGCGCGGCGGCAACAAGCTCGCCTCAAGGGTGGCTGCAACCAGTGTTTCTAAATTTCGACGGCCGATATCGGGGTTGGCATATTTGGAGCCAATCACCTCACCTTGCTCGGTCAGGCGAATTTGACCCCTGACAGTCCCGTGGGGCTGGGCCAAAATGGCCTGATAGCTTGGGCCACCACCCCGACCCACTGTGCCGCCTCGGCCATGAAACAAGCGCATGGCGATACGCGGCCCAGGCAGTTCGTCGAACAGCTTTGCCAAGGCAATTTCAGCGCGATATAACGACCAGTTACTGGTGACGATACCGCCGTCTTTATTACTGTCGGAGTACCCCAACATGATGTCTTGCTCACTGTACTGGCCGAGCAGCGGATTGCGCTTGGTAGCCGCTTGCGCTCGGCGAATCATGGGCAGGATACCGGGCAGCGCAAAATAATCGCGCATGATTTTTTCAGACTGCGCCAAGTCTTCGATCGTCTCGAACAAGGGCACCACAATCAGGTCAGCAACGGCATCCTCGGCTAACAAGCCGCGCATCAGGTTGGATTCTTTTTGCAGCAGCAGAACCTCTAGCAAATCACTTACCGACTCGGTGTGGCTGATGATGGCGTGTCGTATCGCCTGAGGACCATAGCGCTCACGGCCCTTTGCTGCGGCGTGAAAGATAGCCAACTCAGTCTGGGCGTGTTCGCTGTATGCTGTACCGCTGACATACAAGCGGCGCGCGTCATTGAGTTGCGCCAAAAGCAATTGACATTTCTCAGCTTCGGGCAGGGCGCTGTAGCCCTTGTGGATACGCGCTTTCTCGAGCAACTCAGCCACCACCGCTTCGTGCTTATCCGAGCTTTGGCGCAAGTCCAGCGTCCCGAGGTGAAAGCCAAAAACTTGCACGGTACGCATCAGCGCGCGTAGGCGCTGGTTGGCCAACATGGAACCGAAATGTGCGTTTAGTGAATCATAGATCACACGCAAGTCACCCAAGAAACTCTCGGCATTCGGGTACGCCTCTGAAGGCGCCAAAGCGTGGCGGGCAGCGACACCGCCACTGAGCGCCTCCAAGGTGGCCGCCAAGCGCGCGTACACCCCCGTTAATGCCCGACGGTAGGGTTCGTCTTGGCGGTGGGGGTTGTTGTCAGGAGAACGTACCGCCAGTGCTTGCATGTCGGCACTTATACGGACCAACCGTGCCGACATCGATAGTTCGCCGCCCAGTAAATGCACCTCAGTCAGGTAATGCCTTAAGACCATGTCGGCTTGGCGTCGCAGCGCGGTCTCAAGGGTTTGCGCCGTGACGAAAGGGTTGCCATCACGATCACCGCCGATCCATTGCCCCATGCGCAGAAAATTGGGTGCGTCGTGCAGTGTTAAGGTGTCCTCGATGTCTCGATAGATTTTCGGAATTTCACGCAAAAAGGTCGATTCGTAGTAGGCCAACGAATTGTCGATTTCATCCTCTACCGCGAGCTTCTCGGTCCGCATCAAGCGTGTTTGCCAGAGCTGAACAACGCGCGCCCGGATCAGGTCTTCATTGGCTTGCAGGTCACGCGGTAACAAGTGATCTCGTTGTTGCAGTAACTGCGCAATGGCACGTTCGGCATCCAAAATACTCTTGCGTTGAACCTCGGTCGGGTGTGCGGTCAGTACGGGTGAAATGTGCATATCCGCCAGTGCCTTGACCAGTGCCTTTTGGCCTACGCCTTCACTCTCGAGTTTTTGCAGTGCCTGGGCCAGGCTACCGGATTGTTGCTGTCCCTCACGTTCGTGCACTGCACGACGGCGAATGTGGTGGCGGTCTTCCGCCAGGTTGGCTAGGTGCGAGAAGTAGGTGAATGCACGGCAAACCGTTACCGTTTGGTCTCCACTCAAACTTTTCAATAATTTTTTGAGCGCCTTGTCTGCATTCGCATCGGCCTTGTGACGGAAGGCGACAGACAGTTGTCGAATATTCTCAATCAGTGCGAATGCGGCCTTGCCTTCTTGATCGCGGATGACCTCACCCAATATGCGGCCTAGAAACCGGATGTCATCCACCAATGGCGCATCTTTTTGGGTCGGCGATTGCATAGCGGTTTTTGATTGGCGAGTTGTATTTACCATGGTCAGAAATCGTATGAGTTGTCAAAGGCAAAGGCGTGCGGATCGGGGTGCGCCGCTCGTCTTTCATCGATCATGCTAGCATTCGGCAAGCTGATTGTTTACGAATGAGTTACCAAGTGAAAAACACATCACCCCTTAGCCTGACCATCGCCACCCGAGAGAGTCGATTAGCCCTGTGGCAAGCCGAGCATGTCCAGGCCTGCCTGCGCGATTTGGGCCACACGGTCTCGCTGTTGGGTATGACCACCAAGGGCGATCAAATCCTTGACAAAACCCTCTCCAAGGTTGGCGGCAAGGGCCTCTTCGTGAAAGAGCTGGAGTTGGCGCTCGACGACGGTTCCGCAGATCTAGCGGTTCATTCGCTCAAAGATGTCCCCATGACCCTGCCTGAGGGATTTGAGCTGGCGTGTGTCATGACGCGGGAAGATCCCCATGATGCGTGGGTGTCCCCCACGGCAGCGGACTTGGCTGATTTGCCGACCGACGCGGTGGTGGGGACCTCCAGCCTGCGTCGCGTGGTCTTATTGCGTGACCGATTGGATGCCATGGGGCGCCAAGACGTTCGTATCAAACCCTTGCGCGGCAATTTAGATACCCGCTTAAAAAAGCTGGATAGCGGTGAGTACCACGCCATTGTGCTGGCGGCGGCTGGCCTGAAACGCTTGGGTTTGGGCGCGCGTATTCGGCAGATTTTTGACCCTGAAACCATGTTGCCCTCAGCAGGGCAAGGCGCTTTGGGTATCGAGATCCGCAGTGACCGTGCCGATTTAAAGGCGGCATTGGCCCCTCTGATCCACGAACCGACCTGGTTGCGTGTGGCCGCTGAGCGAGCGGTCAGCCGTGCGTTGGGTGGCAGTTGCTCGGTGCCGCTGGCAGCGCACGCGACGTGGGCAGATGATGGCGCGCTGGTGCTGGATGCCGCTTGGGGTGAGTTGGTTGACTTAGAGGCGACTGCCGATCTGACGGGCGTCATGCAGGCCAAACTTGCAAAGCCGCTGATTCGTGCACAGCGCCGGGGTGTCGTGGCTGATTTGGCGGCTGCAGAGGCGTTGGGGTTGCGGGTGGCACAGGACCTGCTGGCAAATGGTGCTGTCGTCCCCCACTGAATTGCCCATGGTCGTTGTGACACGACCAGCGGGCGAAAATGAGGCTTGGCTTGCCGCTTTGCGCGACGCTGGTTTTCCCACGTTGGCGCTACCTCTGATTCATATTGCGCCACTGTCGACCCCCTCGGGTGGACTGATTTCAGAGGAGCTGCACAAGCATCCCACGTTGAGCGCTCTGATGTTTGTCAGCGTGAACGCGGTTCGCTATTTTTTTGCGAATCTCACACCTTCCCAGCGCGATACATGGCAAAAGAGTTGGGGCCAAGGGGCTGGTCCGCGCTGTTGGGCGACCGGCGCCGGCACTTGGCGTGCTTTGCTATCCGAGGGCGTGCCTGCAAGTGCCATCGATTGGCCCGGTGAGGATGCACCGCGATATGACTCCGAACAACTGTGGGCCAGGGTAGCTCCGCAAATCACAGAGACATCGGGTGTGTTGATTGTTCGCGGGCAGTCGGGTAACGCTTCCGCAGGTAGCCCAGGGGAGGGCCGCGATTGGTTGGGCCAGCAGATCATGAGCGTGGGCGCCACCGTGGATTACTTGTCGGTCTATCAGCGCGAGGTACCCCGCTGGGACGCCATGTATGAAAATGCGTGGCGCCTAGCCATGGCCGATGCCAACGCAATCTGGTTAATCAGCAGCTCACAGGCCTTGCAGCATGCAAGGGTGCTCATGGGTGATGACTACCATCGGCTATGGAGTCGCCGACTAATCTGCACCCATAACCGCATCGCAGACTCGGCGCGTGCGGCTGGTTGGCAAACGGTCGCCGTGTGCCGGCCAGTCATGGCCGAGGTCATCGAAACCCTGCGTCGTTTTTGATCCGCACCCGCCAGTTGGTGGCACAACGCCATCGCCCTACAATGGGGGTTCCATAGACCGTTATGACACTGGCTCCGTATGACAGAACCTTCCGTTGATGAGGCAAAACCAGCTGATCCCAAGCCAACGACAGCCCCTGAGTCGGCGTCGCCCAAAGCACCAACAACACCACCAACAACAGCACCAACCGTGTCAACGCCACCGGTCGTCAAACGCGGGGGATGGTTAGCTGGTGTTGCGTTGATCGTTGCCATGGGCGCGATTGGCTTTTCAGCCCTGAATTGGAAAAATTTTGGCGGCCTCCGCGCCGCCGTCGGCGAACGGGTGCAAGCCGCTGAGGCTGAATCGGCGCAATTGCGGCAGCTGAGCAGCAATACGGCAACACAACTCAACGCTGCGCAAGCGCGTGTGACGGCGTTGGAGCAGCGAGTGAGTGAACTCAACTTACAGCGAACCCAGCTGGAGGAGTTGATGCTCAGTGTCTCGCGTTCACGGGACGACACTTTGGTTCAAGATCTGATCTCATCTTTGCGTTTTGCTGCGCAGCAGTCGCAGTTGACCGGTACGACCCAACCCAACATTGCTGCGTTGCAAGCCGGCATTGAGCGCATCGAGAGCGCGGCGAACCCCCGTCTCTCGGGCGTTCGTGATGCGATGCGTCAAGATTTAACCGCACTGCAAGGAGCCGCCAACAGCGATGTATCGGTAATTGTTCGTCAATTGGCGGTCCTATCGCTTGAAATTGACAACCTGCAAATGCGTGACACGGCACCGCCACCTGTGGTGCAGCCTAGGCCCAACGACAAGACGGTGGCTGCCACTGGTGTCCCATCGCCCGACGCGGCAACGGACCAACCCTCAGGTCTGATTGCGCGTGCGCAAGTGGCGCTGAGCACAGCGTGGGATCAGGTCTGGTCGTTTGCGAAAACTCAGGGGCAAGATTTGATTCGCATTCGTGCGGCGCAACCGTCCGATGACCTGATGGTGACGCCCGAGGCCGCGGTATTGGTGAAGGCAAATTTGAAGCTGCAGTTACTCACGGCGCGTGTTGCGTTGATGTCTGGTCAAAAGGCAACGGCGGCTGAGGATATCGCCGCTGTATTGCAGAACGTTACGCGCTTGACTGATCCCATGTCGGCCCCGGTGCAACGGACGGTTGATGCCCTGCAAAAGGCTCAAGCCGCGATTGCAGCGTTGTATGTGCCATCGCCGCAGGCCAGTTTGGCCGCACTCACCGCGCTGGCTGTCACCGCGCCCGGACGCTGAAGGACCGCCCCATGAAATGGCTTTTCTCTTTGGTCACCTGGATTGCGCTGGCAATTGCTGCGGCTTGGTTTTTAGACAACGCGGCCATGGTTTCGATTTTCGCGAATGGCATGCGAATTGATTTTTCGCTCAACCTGCTGGTCATCGTAACCTTGTTGGTCGCCTGGCTAATTCTGACCATTTACCGCGTCCGTCACCGGCTGGGGCGCATGGTACGCGAGGCACAGGCTAACCGCGCACAACAAGCGGAACGTGACTTGATGGGGCTGGTCATGGAGGCATTGAGCCTCCAACTGGCGGGCCGTCATGGGCGGGCGCAGGTGACAGCGCAGCAGGCCATTGACCGGCTTACGGATCAATCATTGCCGATGCAAAGCACTGCTTTGGTGCTGGCCCATTGGGTCTGTGCGGAAAGCGCCCAAGCCATGCGGCAAGGCGAACAGGTCCAACACCACCTCGATGCGGCCTTGGCGGTCCCTGCAAAGGGTTCGGGCGCGGTCGCGCAAGAGGGTGTCCGTTTGCGATCGATCCGGTGGGCGCTGGATAACCGGGATACGCCGTTGGCGCGGACGCGTCTGGTCGCGCTACCCAAAGCGGTATCGCGGCGGGTGCAGGTCTGGCGCTCCCGATTGGACTTGGCGCTGCTCGATGACCAGCCGCAGCAGGCCCTGGAGGCGGTGCGCACCCTGAATAAGCACGGGGTATTTGCCGGTGACACATCAGTCAGTTTGCAGCGATCACTGGCAGCCAAAATGCTCAGCGCCGCCACTGATTTAGGTAGCCTCAACGCGACTTGGAAGAATCTGCCGGAAACCGAGCGGGCTGGCTATGAGGTGGTGTTGGCCTGGGTCGGACGGCGTTTGGCCCTGGGGGACCTGCCTCAAGCGGCAGATGCGCAGGCGTTGATGGGCCATCTGCAACCGCTTTGGGACGACTTCATCCACCTCAGTGAATCCCAGCAACTGCGTTTTATCAACGCCGTTGTCATGTTGTTGCCTGTCCTGCCGCAGGTTTGGCTTGGTCACTTTGAAACCGCGCATCAGGCCCACTCAGAGGATGGCATGTTGCAGTTTTTGGTCGCGAAGGCCTATCTGCAGCGCGAATTGCTGGGCAAGGCGAAGGCCATGCTGGTGAGCGTGACAAAAAGTGACCTGTCGGCAAGCATTAAACGGCAGGCTTGGATTGCCTTAGCGGAACTTGAAACTGCCCGCGATGAGTCAGCGGCGGCCGAAGCTGCGTGGCGTTCGGCGGCGCTGGTTTAAGCGGCCGCCGCAGCCCTGATTTAACCGACCTGCCACACGCGGGTTTCGCCGCGCGCGCTGACCAGTAGAACGTTGAATGGATCTTTTCGACCACCGTACTCGGGGCCATCCATACCTGGGCTACCGATCGGCATCCCGGGCACTGTGATTCCTAAAGCGGCTGGTTTTTCCACCAACAACCGTTTGATCGCGCTGGCGGGAACATGCCCCTCCACCACATAGCCATTCACCAGAGCGGTGTGGCAGGAGCCAAGTTTCTCAGGCAGGCCAAGCTGCTTGCGCTTCGCGCGGTTACCGGTATCGTAGGTTTGCACGCTGAAGCCCGCTTCTTCCATCAGCTTTACCCAGTCTTTGCAGCAACCACAGTTGGGATCTTTCCAAACCTCCATCAGTGGTTTGGTTTGGGCACGCGCTTCATTAGAGGCGCTCACCAGCCAACCCGCTGCCGCGAGGGCCGGCAAGCTGGCGATACCGAGCATCCCCCTGAGCGCACGTCGGCGGTCGAGGGGGGTAGCAGTTAAATCAGCGGTGGTCGATTTCTTGGGTGACAACATCGTGTGGGCCTTTCTGTTGAAGCATTAATTCATTTCAAGACAGCGTGTGGGTGTGTCCAAGAGTTCCCGCGATTCGTCCAGCCTCAGTGCCCCAAGATCTTAGACAAGAAGTCCTTGCTCCGCTCGTTTTGTGGGTTGTTGAAGAATTCTTCCGGTGTATTTTCTTCGACAATTTGCCCCTGATCCATAAAGATCACCCGGTCTGCGACCGCCTTGGCGAAGCCCATCTCGTGGGTCACGCAGATCATGGTGATCCCTTGATCCGCCATCTCTACCATCACGTCCAGCACTTCCTTGATCATCTCAGGGTCGAGGGCTGAAGTGGGCTCATCAAACAGCATGATCTTAGGGGTCAGACACAGGGCGCGTGCGATCGCCACGCGCTGCTGCTGCCCGCCGGATAGTTGCAGTGGGTACTTCGTCGCTTGCTCGGCAATGCGCACGCGTTCGAGCTGCTGCATGGCGCGCTCTTCAGCCTCTTTCTTCGGCAACTTGCCCACCCACATGGGTGACAGGGTGAGGTTTTCAAGCACCGTCAGGTGCGGGAATAAGTTGAACTGCTGGAAGACCATGCCAACTTGTTTGCGGACTTGGTCGATGGCCTTCACGTCATCGCCGAGCTCCACACCGTCGACAACCAGTTGGCCCTCTTGGTGCTCCTCAAGGCGGTTGATGCATCGGATCAAGGTCGATTTACCGGAACCTGAAGGACCGCAAATCACGATCCGCTCGCCCTTGGCGACGGACAGGTCAATGTCGCGCAGGACGTGGAAATTATTGCCGTACCACTTATTGACTTTGTTAAAGGTAATGATGGGTTGCGTCATGGTGTATGTCTCTCAAAAAATAGAGGTAGTCGCGATCAGCGTTGTTTGCCTTTGTTCACTTGACGCTCAACCCAAGCGCTGTAACGCGACATGGAGAAGCAGAACAAGAAATAAATCGCAGCGATGAAGAGGTAGCCCTCGATATGGAAAGCGCGCCAATCAGAGTCCGAGCTGAGCGCGATTTTCAGGGAACCCGTGAGCTCGTAGAGGCTCACGATGATCACCAATGAGGTGTCTTTGAAAATGGCGATGAAGCTATTCATGATGCCCGGTACAACCATGGCAAGGGCCTGCGGCAGCACGATCTTGCGCTGTGTTTGCCAATAGGACAGGCCCAGCGTGGCTGCAGCCTCAACTTGTCCTTTTGGTATGGCTTGCAAGCCGCCACGAATGACCTCCGCCATGTAGGCTGTTTGGAACAGGGTGATGCCGACCAAGACCCGAACCAACACATCGATGCTCACACCGACAGGCATGAATAGCGGGAACATGAATGAAGCCATGAACAGCACTGAGATCAGTGGCACGCCACGAATCAATTCCACGAATACCGTGCACAGGCTTCGGATCGCTGGTAAGTCGGATCGGCGACCCAACGCAACCAACAGCGACAACGGAAAGGCCAGAGCAATGGAAATCGTCGCCAACATGATGGTTAGCGGCAGACCGCCCCAGCGACCTGTCTCCACTTCGGTGAGTCCCATCACGCCACCACCCATCAGCATGAAAAATGCGGCCATGACCACGATCCAGGCACCGACGAGCCAGGGCTTCCAGAAGGTTCGGGTGCAGCTGGCGACCAACAGTGCCACCATTAGAAGGGTGGCGACCAAGGGGCGCCACTGTTCTTCAAACGGATAGCGGCCAAAGATGATGAGGCGGTATTTTTCGGCAACGACGCCCCAGCAAGCGCCAACACCGTCTGCACGACAGGCCTCATGGTCAGGCAACCAGTAGGCACTGAAGAGGCCCCAACTGGCAAAGTTACTGCCCGCGTAGAACAAGAACGCGCCAAAGAAGAGGGTTGCAATCGAAGTCCGCAGATCACCAAAGAGGTTGCTCCGAATCCAAGGGATCAAGCCCTCCGTGCTGATCGGTGCGCGGCGCGGTGCAATGGGTACAAATTGTTTGCTTGTCATGTGGGTTGCCCTATCGCTCTTTGATTGCCGAACGCGTGTTGTACCAATTCATCAATAGTGAAGTGGCAAGCGACGTGGTGAGGTAGATGGCCATCACGATGGCGATGCACTCCACCGCACGACCCGTCTGGTTGAGTGCGGTGTTAGTGACTGACACAATGTCGGGGTAGCCGACCGCGACAGCAAGGGATGAGTTTTTAGTGAGGTTGAGGTATTGGTTGGTCAGCGGCGGAATGATCACGCGCAAAGCTTGCGGCAACATCACGAGACGCATGGTTTGACCTTTGCTCAAACCCAGTGCCGCGGCTGCTTCACCCTGCCCTGCGGAGACGGATGCAATACCCGCGCGTACCACTTCGGCGACAAACGCCGCCGTGTACATGGTCAGGCCCAGCAGGACAGTTAAAAATTCAGGCGTGACCGCCGCGCCGTGTTCAATCGCGAACTCACCCTTGACGGGGACGTCAAACGCGGCAGGCGCACCACCGACCAGCCAACCCAGAACCGCTCCACCAGTGACCAAGAGCAGCGAAACCCAAATTGAGCCTGTGATCTCTCCAGTAGCCTCGAAGTGGCGTTGGTTGCGACGACGATAGGCCATCATGCCAACAACACCCAATACCAGGCCCAGTAAGCCGGTCAGGTGGCCAAACGCCCATATGGGTGCCGGGAAGCTCAAGCCGCCTTTACTCAAGAAGAAACTGCCGATTTGCATGGGCTCCCAGCTGTCGGGTAACAACTCAGTCAGCAGGATGTACCACATGAAGAGTTGCAACAAAACGGGGATATTGCGAAAAATTTCAACATACGCCGTGCAAATGCCGCGCACCAGCGCGTTACGAGAGAAGCGACCCACCCCCAGCAAAGTGCCCAAGATGGTGGTGAGGAAAATCCCAACGACGGCAACGCGCAACGTATTGGCCAAACCGACCAAGAAGGCGCGCCAGTAGCCTTGACCCGAGTCATAGGGAATCGGCGTTTCGCCGATATCAAAGCCGGCAGCCTGCGTCAAAAAGTCGAAGCCGCTTTGGATGCCGCGCGCTTCCATGTTGATCAATGTGTTTCGGGCAAGTAACCACAGGGCGCTTGCGATAACCGTGACCGCAAGCAGCTGATAGACAAGACCGCGAAAGGCCTGGCTTCGCCATGACCAACGGCTTCTTTTGGGAGGCGCTGTTTGAGAGCTCATAAGGTCGTTTTATTTATTGATAGTGGGCGGCCGTGCGTGGCAGCTCGAAAACAAAAAGCCGCTTATCAAGGAACGCAGCCTGATGGCGCGACAACTTGATAGGCGGCTGGCGACCGGGCGTTGCGCCCAGTCAAGTTACTCGCAGCTTAACGCAGGGGATAACCGTACATCAGGCCGCCGTTGTTCCACAGGTTATTGGTACCGCGGGGCAGACCTAAAGGAGAGTTTGGACCGACATTACGCTCGAAGATTTCGCCGTAGTTGCCGGTTGCAGCAATGGCGCGGGCCATCCACTGTGCATCCAAACCGAGCAACTTACCGGTATCGTCTTTAGAACCCAAGATACGACCAATTGCGGGGCTGGGGTCGTTCTTCATGGCTTCAACGTTAGCCTTGGTGATGCCCAACTCTTCTGATTCCAGCAAACCATGGATCACCCACTTGACGATGGCAAACCACTCGTCATCGCCACGGCGGACCATAGGGCCCAATGGCTCTTTAGAGATCAACTCGGGCAGGATGGTGTAGTCCTTGGGATTCTTCGCTTCTTTGTTACGGATGGAGGCCAAGCCAGATGCGTCCGTGGTGTAAGCGATGCAGCGGCCAGCGAAGAACGCAGCCACTGAGGCGTTGAAGTCTTCAAACACGACCGGCTTGATGTTCAGCTTGTTGGCCTTTGAGAAGTCGGTCAGGTTCTTTTCGGTTGTGGTACCTGATTGCACGCAAACCGTTTGGTTTTTGAGCTGCTTGGCGCTCTTCATCTTGGTTTTGGTAGGAACCATGAAGCCTTGGCCGTCGTAGTAGGTGACGCCCGTGGCGCTCAAGCCCAGAGAGGCATCGCGTGACAGTGTGAACGTCGTGTTACGTGACAGCACGTCAATTTCGCCAGATTGCAAAGCAGTGAAACGCTGTTGTGCGGTCAGTGGCACGTATTTCACTTTGTTGGCGTCACCCAGCGTAGCAGCGGCGACTGCTTTACAGATATCGACATCGAGGCCGTTCCACTCGCCCTTTGAGTCAGCTGCAGAGAAGCCAGCCAAGCCGGTGTTTACGCCGCAGACAACGGCATCACGTGCTTTGATAGCGTCGAGGGTTTTGCCAGCGTGTGCGGGCATTGAAAGAGCCGCTGTTGCAGCGACAACCGCAGCAGCCACCAATTTTGCTTTTTGCATAAGGTCTCCAGTGAGAAAAGTTTTAAAAATACGAGCACTCTGGGCCGCGCCTTAAAACAGACGTCTTGACCAACCACAGAATGGGGAGACTATACCGAAATTTGATGATTGCTCCATCGGGGTTTACGCCGAGCGCTTGGCTCAGACAGGGGCTGCTCTGCTACAGTCCCAGAACACCTTTTGTAATCCGAGTGAGAGATCCCCATGAAAGCCCTGCGCATTGACAAAGAACCCACGTACCACTGCGAACTGGTCGACGTGACCGAGGCGGTGTTCAACGAAACGCTCTCCCCGGAGGGCGATGTCTGGGTGGACGTGGCTTATTCCTCTGTCAATTACAAGGATGGATTGGCCATCACAGGCAAGTCCCCGGTCGTCCGCAAGCCCACATTGGTGCCAGGTATTGATTTTGTGGGCCGCGTCCGGCGGAGCGAAAACCCCCTATGGCAGGTGGGTGACGAGGTAATTTTGAATGGCTGGGGCGTCGGTGAGACCCACAGCGGCGGCTTGGCACAAATGGCCCGGGTGAAAGGCGACTGGTTGATTGCCAAACCGGCTGGTTTAAGCGCGGTTCAAACCATGGCGATCGGCACCGCTGGCTACACGGCGATGCTGTGCTTGATGGCCTTGCAAAACCACGGCGTCAAGCCGAATGATGGTGACATTTTGGTAACGGGTGCGTCTGGCGGTGTCGGCTCGGTCGCCGTCGCCCTGTTGTCGCAAGCGGGGTACCGCGTCGTTGCCGCAACGGGTAAGGCCAACGAGCATGCTTATTTGACCGCATTGGGTGCAGCCGAAATCATGGACCGCGAACTTTTGAGCGCGCCCGGCAAGCCACTGCAAAAAGAGCGCTGGGCGGGCGTTGTCGATGCAGTCGGCAGCCATACCCTGGCCAACGCCTGCGCCAGCGCGCGTTACGGTGCGACGGTTACAGCTTGTGGGTTGGCGCAGGGGATGGATTTCCCTGCGACCGTCGCCCCTTTTATTTTGCGCGGTATCACGCTGTGCGGTATCGACAGCGTCATGGCGCCGAAGGCGGTACGTGAGGCGGCTTGGGCCCGGTTTGCGGACACCCTTGATGCCGATTGGCTGCAGAGCCTGACCACGGTTGTGCCTTTATCTGGCGCAATTGAGACCGCGAGCCAGATTCTGCGTGGCGAGGTTCGCGGACGGGTTGTGGTCGATGTGAACGCTTAAACCGACGAGCGCACGGGTGGCGCGGTGTCACCATACACCAGCGCTCGGTAGGCATGCCAAGTGCCGTGCCCCAAAACAGGGCCAATGATGAGCAGGCCCAGGAAGAAAGGGAGCATAGCGATCGCGATCAGCAGGGCAATGAGTGCAGCCCAAACGGCCATCGTAATGGGGTTCTCGATGCATGCCCGCATGCTGGTCAGACAGGCGGAAACCGCATCAACGCGCTTGTCGAGGATCATCGGGATGGCGATCGCGCTGCTGACGAATATCAACCCAGCGAACAGCGCACCAACCACCAAGTAGCTGATGATGAAATCAATGTTTTCGAGGTTGAATAACGCACCAAAGGTGGTTTGTGCGGTCGGAATGGTGTCAAAACTCACAGCGAAGACAATCAGCGAAGCGCGCCCCCACAGCAACTCCAGTATCAACAAGATACCGGCAAAGATGCCCATGGTTCCCTTGGTTGGAAGCCATGCAAACAATGCTCGTTTCAGGCTGGGTGGCTCACCGGCACGCAATTGTCGGCTGACGTCATAAAGTCCGAGACACAAAAACGGTCCCATGACCAAAAATCCCGCGCTCAGCGCCAGTACGTAGGCCGGTGCC
>JBMTSM010000007.1:0-24121 GCA_049448275.1 Burkholderiaceae bacterium | reverse complement strand
ATAGAGATAAGAACTTGAAAGAAGTCCCTGGACAAATCCAGCTATAACTTCTGGCGGTGTTTTGGATTTCAAACCTCACCCCACGTTGAATGGGCTGTTTGGCCTCGGTTAGGGAGCTGGCTGAAGTTTGATTCAAAGCCGGGGCTTGTCGAAGTCAATCGACCGTCTATAATCAATCCATAATTAGCCTTAGTTTTAAAGGCTATATTGTTGATTTATAATGAATATGATTGATAAGTGTGTGACTTTTAGGCGTTTGATAACCCTCACCGTGGTAGCTATCGGGGTGCCGCTGTCTGGTTGCGGCGCCTTGTTGACCGCCCCGGCGACAGTCACCAGCCTAGCGGTTTGGGGCACCACCGGTAGAACCCCGTCAGACCACGCGGTCAGTGGTGTGACTGGTCAAGACTGCTCGTTGTTTCGCGCCCTGGACAGCCAAAGCGTGTGCACCAGCGCACCCGCCAAACGCGCCGAAATCGTCAACCTCAACACCCCCGTCACAGACGCCGCCGTGTTGCGCTAAAAGTAGCGTATCGCGTAAAACGCCTGGCCTAGAATCTCGCGCCAAGCGGTTTCGAACTTATCAAGTGCCTCTCCTGAGGGAAACCACAGTCTGGGTTCGAGAGCACCCGCCGCATTTCGAAAATCCACCGCATATGGCACCACTGAGAGCCCGGCGCGCGCAAACAGGTTTTGTGCCCGAGTCATGTGAAACGCCGAGGTCACCAACAGGATGCGTGGTTGCGTGTTCGCATGGCGGCTTGCAAGCCATTGCTTGATTGCCTCGGCCTCTTGCGCGGTATTTTGTACGTCGGCCGTGAGGTGGATCTGGCTGGGGCTGATGCCTCGCGCAATCGCCCGTGCCCTCAACACCGAACCTTCCGTCGCATCCGTAGCTGACCATGGTAAACGGCCCCCCGTGAACGCAAGCACTGGCGCTTTGCCGAGCTGCATGAGGGTGATGCCAGCTTCAAATCGATCCGCAGCATCGCCCCACTCTGGCACAGTACCGTCTTGCGCCGTTGCGACGTCTCGGATCATGCCACTCAGCACCACGATCGCGTCGACCGGTGGCAACTGATCAGGCGCCTGATGCAGTCGACCACGCTCTGCGAACGCCATCATGTGGTTGGCAACAAAAGCGTTCGATGAAAGTCCCAGGAGTAACAGCGCGAGGAGGGCGAGCGAGCGCCGCTTGAAGAGCAAGCTGGCTAACAGCAAAGCCGCCACGATTGTGGTTGGCATCAACAGAGCAGGCAAAATTTTGAACCAATAAATCATGCGTCGCATGATAAGCGGTTGGAGCCCCATGTCGCTGCGGCTAAATTTTTAACATGTGACATGGGCGCCGAAATAGCCACGCTTGAGGTGCCATAATACGGGTATGCCTCGGTGGTGAAATTGGTAGACACAACGGACTTAAAATCCGTCGCTTCGTTAATAGCGGGCGTGCCGGTTCGATTCCGGCCCGAGGCACCAAATCAGGCCCATTAAGCCACCCTTGAAAAGCACTCCCAAAAGGAGTGCTTTTTTGTTGGTTTACGGCGTTATGATGAAGCTCATCACGGATCTAGATCGCTCGGAAGGTTGTTGTTTATGGCTCGTTATCAAGCGCCGTTTGAAATCCATGTTCACGGGGATGTGGTGCTCAGTCCCAATGCGACAGTCGAGCAAGTACAAGAGGCATTGATGCCTTTGTGGAAATACAGTGGTGCCGACTCCTTTTTAGCGGGTGCGGCCAGCAGCTACGAGGAGGAGCCGGGTTTGCATTTCGACCCCATCGCGCACAAATTGCAAATATGCTGGACGGTGGCGGGCGATGACGATTTTCGCCAAGCCATCGAAGACACCTGCATGGGTCTCAACGATATTGCCGAGCGAGGTGCTGCCATTGAGGTCTCTTTCTACGACACCGAGTTTGATGACGAAGAGGGCGCAGGGCGCGGCCCAGAAGGGGAGTCGCGAGACGACTTTTTAATGTGTTTTGTGGGCCCTACGCCGCTGGCCATCATGGAAATTCAGCGAGATATGCTGGTGCAGGATGTGGTTCATGTGATGGAGCGTCACTTCGATGCATCCGAGCTGAGCCCCATCGTTGGCGTGATCGATGCGCTGTTTCAGCAGCGCTTTAACGACCTCGAAACCTCCATGCAGATTGGCCGCCCACCGCGCGGAGGCTCAGGGCATGGCGCTGGTGGACGCAAACCGCGTCACCTGCACTGAACCGCCAGCCAGGGCGCACACGCATGAAGTCGCCAGCCCGCCAGCCAGGCGTCGCCAAGCGCGAGGTATTCGGTTGGGCGATGTACGACTTCGCCAACTCGGGCTTTACGACCGTCGTGATCACGGCGGTTTTTTCAGCTTATTTTGTTGGTGCCGTCGCGCAAGGTGCGCCATGGGGCGCCTTTGCATGGACAGCTACTTTGGGGGTGTCCTATGCGCTGGTCATGTTGACCATGCCCGCGCTCGGCGCCTGGGCTGATTTACGCGCTGCCAAGAAACGACTGTTGGCTTTGGTAACGGCGCTGTGTGTTTTGGCCACAGCCGCGCTCGCGTTGGTCGGCCCAGGAGACCTGTGGCTGGCCATTGTGCTGCTGATTTTGGCCAACACAACCTACAGCTGGGGCGAGTCCACGTCGTATGCTTTCTTGCCTGAAATCGCAACAGCCGAAGCAATGGGCAAGGTCAGCGGCTGGGGCTGGGGCCTGGGTTATGCCGGCGGGATGCTGACCTTGGGTCTGTGCCTCGCCTACGTGCTGAGCGCCCAAGCGCGCGGCGAAACGGCGGGCGATTTTGTACCGGTCACCCTGTTGATCACCGCAGGGATGTATGGCGCGGCTTCGCTCTTCACTTTCGCTTTACTCAAGGAGCGCGCCGAGCCTCAAGTAGCGGTCGCTCAGGCGTCGGGCGTGCGAGCCTCTCTGGCTCGACTGCGGTCGACGTGGCAGTCTTCGCGCCAGTATCGCGATTTCTCTTGGTTACTGACCAGTGCGTTTTTCTATCAAGGTGGTGTTGCGGTGGCGATCACTTTGGCCGCTATTTATGCCCAACAGGTCATTGGTTTTCAGGCCGATGAGGTCATGATTTTGGTGTTTGTGATCAATGCGGCGGCAATGGCTGGCGCGTTGGCATTTGGCTATGTACAAGACCGCATTGGTCACCGACTCACCTTGGCTTTGACGCTGGTGGGATGGGCAGTCACCTGCGTTTGGGCGGGGTTAGCCGCCGATAAAGCCACCTTTTGGGGGGCGGCTTGGTTGGCCGGTATTTGTATGGGCTCTAGTCAGTCGAGTGGGCGTGCGATGGCGGGTTTACTGGCGCCTGCGCACCAACTGGCCGAGTTCTATGGGCTCTGGTCTTTCGCAACCCGATTGGCAGCGATTGCTGGTCCGGTCATGTATGGCGCCATCACATGGGCGACCCAGGGTGATCAGCGCACCGCCATCTTTGCCACCACAGCCCTGTTCGTGGCAGGACTGCTTTGCCTCATACCGCTCGACATGGCACGGGGTCGCCATGCCGCACAAGCAGCCGCTAATGACTGACCAGCGTCAGGCGGGTACCACCGGGATCGACTTGAATTCGCCCGAGGCAATCCGCTTTTGCCACTCGGCGGGACCGGTGTTGTGCACGCTGGTGCCGCCTGCGTCAACCGCTACGGTCACTGGCATGTCTTCGATGTCGAACTCGTAGATGGCCTCCATCCCCAGGTCCGCAAACGCCACAACCTTCGATGCCTTGATGGCTTTTGATACCAAGTAGGCCGCACCACCGACCGCCATGAGGTAAGCGCTTTGGTGCTTTTGGATGGCTTCAATCGCTGCAGGGCCACGTTCGGCTTTGCCGACCATGGCAATCAAGCCCGTTTGGGCCAACATCATCTCTGTGAACTTGTCCATTCGGGTCGAGGTGGTGGGACCAGCAGGACCAACGACCTCGTCGCCAACCGGATCAACGGGGCCCACGTAGTAAATTACGCGGTTTTTAAAGTCAACCGGCAAAGGCTCGCCTTTTGCCAACATGTCGCTGATGCGTTTGTGTGCCGCATCGCGGCCCGTGAGCATTTTGCCGTTGAGCAAAAGGGTTTGGCCGGGCTTCCAGCTGGCGACTTCCGCCTTCGTCAAGGTATTCAAATCGACCCGCTTACTTTGTTGCGTGTTGGGCATCCAATTGACCTTGGGCCAGGTGTCTAAACTCGGTGGCGTGAGGTACACCGGGCCTGAGCCGTCCATGACGAAATGGGCGTGGCGTGTGGCGGCGCAATTGGGAATCATGGCCACAGGCTTGCTGGCAGCGTGGGTGGGGTACTGTTTGATTTTCACATCGAGCACCGTGGTGAGGCCGCCCAAACCCTGTGCGCCAATGCCCAAAGCATTGACTTTCTCGTAGAGTTCCAAGCGGAGCTCTTCGACGGGGGTCAGTGCTTGGCCTTTACTGGATTTTTCCAGCAATTCGTACATGTCCAAATCCTCCATCAGGGACTCTTTGGCACTCAGCATGGCCTTCTCAGCGGTCCCGCCAATGCCAATGCCCAGCATGCCGGGTGGGCACCAACCTGCGCCCATGGTGGGTACTGTTTTCAGGACCCAGTCCACCAAAGAGTCGCTGGGGTTGAGCATGACCAATTTCGATTTGTTCTCGCTGCCGCCGCCCTTGGCTGAGACGATGATGTCGACCGTGGCGCCCGGCACCATTTGCACGCTGATGACAGCTGGGGTGTTGTCTTTCGTGTTTTTACGGCTAAATTGCGGGTCATCTACGACGCTTGCCCGCAGCGGGTTACCGGCCATCGCGTAGCCACGGCGAACGCCCTCATTGATCGCGTCCTCAAGCCCCGCACTGAAGCCTTCAAAACGCACATCCATGCCGATCTTCAAGAACACGTTAACGATACCCGTATCCTGGCAAATGGGACGTTTACCCGTGGCACTCATGTAGCTGTTCGTCAGGATTTGCGCCATCGCGTCTTTCGCTGCGGGGGCTTGCTCGCGGTCGTAGGCCCGGGCGAGGTGGCTGATGTAATCCGCGGGGTGGTAATAGCTGATGTACTGTAACGCTGCGGCTACTGATTCGATTAAATCGGCTTCTTTGATGGTGGTTGCTTGCGTCATAAACGGATTCTCGGTGGGCAATTCAGGACGGGGTTATCAATCCCCAATTGTAGAGCGCTCAGATTTCGGCGCGGTTTGGGTGCGCTGGCATTTGGTGGTAAAAATCGTGTAAGTGGGTCGTAAGAGCGCCGATGCACAGTTGCAGCCATCTGCAAAGTGCGACTGTGCGCGCACGGCCTCATTCTTAAAGGAGATCACCCCATGTCAGGTAGCAATTCGGCGATTGAATCCACCTTGGTTGAGAACCGCGTGTTCGAGCCCAGTGCCGCAGTCAAAGACGGCGCAGCGGTCTCTGGGATGGCAGCCTACGAAGCTCTGGTGAACGAAGCCGCTACAGACTTAGAGGCCTTCTGGGCCAAACGCGCCAAGGACAACCTGGTCTGGGCCAAGCCTTTCAACACGGTACTCGACGAGAGCAACGCGCCCTTTTACAAGTGGTTCAGCGATGGCGAGTTGAACGCCTCCGCCAACTGCCTAGACCGCCACATGGGTACGCCGACCGAGAACAAGACGGCGATCATTTTTGAAGCCGACGACGGCGCCGTGACTCAGATCACCTACAAAGAGTTGTTGGGCCGTGTCGCGCAATTCGCCAATGTTTTGAAGTCTCAAGGCGTGGCTTGCGGCGACCGCGTGATCATCTACATGCCCATGACCATTGAGGGCGTGGTTGCGATGCAAGCGTGTGCCCGCATCGGCGCGACACACTCGGTGGTGTTTGGTGGATTCTCTGCCAAAGCCTTGCAAGAACGCATCATCGACGTGGGTGCTTGCGCGGTGGTGACCGCCAATTTCCAGATGCGCGGTGGCAAAGAACTGCCACTGAAAAGCATCGTCGATGAAGCGCTGTCTTTGGGTGGTTGCGAGGCCGTCAAGTCGGTCATCGTCTACCAACGCACGGCCACCAGCGTGAACATGGTGGCGGGTCGCGATCATTTCATGCATGAGTTGATGGCCAAAGAGAGCGATGTGTGCGCACCGCAAGCAGTGAATGCCGAGCATCCCCTGTTCGTTCTCTACACCTCTGGGTCAACTGGCAAACCCAAGGGTGTCCAGCATTCCACTGCCGGTTACCTGCTGTGGGCGCGCATGACCATGAACTGGACGTTCGATCTGAAGCCCACCGATGTTTTCTGGTGCACTGCAGACATCGGTTGGATCACGGGTCACACCTACGTGGCCTATGGCCCGCTGGCTGCAGGCGCCACGCAAATCGTGTTCGAAGGTGTACCCACCTATCCCAATGCCGGTCGCTTCTGGCAGATGATTGAACGCCACAAGTGCAGCATCTTCTACACCGCCCCAACCGCGATCCGTTCCCTGATTAAGGCTGCAGAAAGCAATGAGGCGGTGCACCCTAAGAACAGTGACCTTAGCAGCCTGCGCATCTTGGGTTCCGTCGGCGAGCCGATCAACCCCGAAGCATGGATGTGGTACCACCGCAATGTTGGCGGTGAGCGCTGCCCCATCGTTGATACGTTCTGGCAAACAGAGACTGGTGGGCACGTGATCACACCGCTGCCTGGTGCCACACCGTTGGTCCCTGGCTCTTGCACCTTGCCCCTGCCGGGCATCATGGCTGCCATCGTGGACGAGTCTGGTAATGACATGCCCAACGGGGCGGGTGGCATGTTGGTGGTCAAGCGGCCTTGGCCCAGCATGATCCGTAACATTTGGGGCGACCCTGAGCGCTTCAAGAAGAGTTATTTCCCCGAGGAACTCGGCGGCACGATGTACCTTGCGGGTGACGGTGCAGTCCGCAGCGAAGACCGTGGCTACTTCCGAATCACCGGCCGTATTGACGATGTCTTGAACGTCTCTGGCCACCGCATGGGCACCATGGAGATCGAATCCGCGCTGGTTGCCAAGACCGACCTGGTCGCTGAGGCCGCGGTTGTTGGTCGTCCTGATGACGTCACAGGGGAGGCCATTGTGGCCTTCGTGGTGCTCAAAGGGGCACGCCCGGAGGGCGAGGAAGCTCAGCGCATTGCCAAGATCTTGCGTGATTGGGTGGGCACCGAGATTGGTCCGATTGCCAAGCCTAAGGAGGTACGTTTTGGCGATAACTTGCCCAAGACACGCTCCGGCAAAATCATGCGCCGTTTGCTGCGGACCTTGGCCAAGGGCGAGACGATCACCCAGGACACCAGCACGCTTGAGAACCCTGCCATCCTCGAGCAGCTGGCCAAAGCGCTGTAAACCAACTTTAAAACCAACGGGCACAAAAAAGCCCGCGGTCCCCAAAGGGTCGCGGGCTTTTTATCGGGCTCGTGGATTACTTGGTTGCCAAGACCCACTCAGCCAATTTCTTGGCCTCTTCAGCAGAAACTTGTGGGTTTGCAGGCATGGGGATCGCACCCCAAACACCAGCGCCACCTTTCATGATTTTTGTAGCCAATTTGGCAGCGGCTTCTTTGTCGCCCGCGTATTTTGCAGCGACATCTTTGTAAGAGGGTCCCACCAATTTTTTGTCGGCTGCGTGGCAAGCCATGCAGTTTTTGGACTTGGCGAGCGCCATGTCAGCCATCGCTGGGGCGGCTAAGACGGTCGTGGCAGCAATTGCGATCAGGATGCGTTTCATCGGGGTTCCTTTTGGTTTGACATGATTGGGAATCTACACAAATTTTACAACCCCCTGCAAGTCAGGGGGTTTCCGTTTGAATACCTTAAAAGTTATCGAGCACCGCGCCCTTGCTCGCGCTGGCAGCATTGAACGCAAACTTCGCCTGAACGCCGCGGACGTAGCGAGGTGCGGGCGCCTTCCACTTGGCACGGCGCGTTTTCAGGTCAGCGTCGCTGACGTGCAGCTCCAGCTTGAGTTGTGTCGCATCGATAGTGATCGTGTCACCTTCCTCAATCAAGGCGATGTTGCCGCCCACAGCAGCCTCAGGCGCCACGTGACCAACAACCATACCCCAGGTGCCGCCAGAGAAGCGGCCATCCGTGATGAGGCCCACTGACTCACCCAGGCCAGCGCCGATGAGTGCGCCCGTCGGGGCGAGCATTTCGGGCATGCCTGGACCCCCTTTGGGACCGAGGTAACGCAACACCATCACATCGCCCGCAACAATCTTGCCATCCAAGATGGCCTTCAGTGCCGACTGTTCATCGTCAAACACGCGGGCAGGGCCAGTGATGACTGGGTTCTTGAGGCCGGTGATTTTGGCGACACAACCCTCGGGGCTGAGGTTCCCTTTGAGGATCGCCAAGTGCCCCTGCTTGTACATAGGGTTGCTGATGGGACGAATCACGTCTTGGTCGGCGCGTGGCTCATCAGGAACGTCTGCCAATTGCTCGGCAATTGTTTTACCTGTGATGGTCATGCAGTCACCGTGCAACAAGCCGGCTTTCAACAAAATCTTCATGACCTGCGGGATACCGCCTGCTTTGTGCAAGTCGACGGCGAGGTACTTACCGCTGGGCTTTAAGTCGCACAACACGGGCGTTACCTTGCGGATACGCTCAAAATCGTCGATGGTCCACTCCACCCCTGCAGCGTGGGCAATGGCCAGAAAGTGCAACACGGCGTTGGTTGAACCACCTGTCGCCATGGTCAGCGCGACGGCATTTTCGATAGCCTTCTTGGTGACAATATCGCGGGGCTTCAGATCATTTTTCACAGCCTCAATCAAGACTCGCGCCGACTCGGCTGCAGACCCAACGATTTCATCATGGGGGCTGGCCATCGTTGAGGAGTAGGGCAGGCTCATACCCAGCGCTTCAAAGGAGCTGGACATCGTGTTGGCCGTGTACATACCGCCGCAGGAGCCCGTGCTGGGAATGGCGCGTCGCTCGATTTGCTCCAAATCCTCGTCGGACAAGTTACCCGCCGCGTTTTGACCAACGGCCTCAAAAACGCTGACGATATTCAGGTCTTGGCCCTTGTAGCTGCCGGGAAGAATCGTGCCCCCGTATACATAGATGGCGGGCACGTTGGCGCGCAACATGCCCATCATGCCGCCGGGCATGTTCTTGTCGCAACCACCGATCACCACCACGCCGTCCATCCATTGGCCCTGAACGCTGGTTTCCACACAGTCCGAGATCACCTCGCGGCTCACCAATGAGTACTTCATACCCTCGGTGCCCATCGCCATACCGTCTGAAATCGTGGGGGTTCCGAACACCTGGGCGTTACCGCCAGCCGCCTCAATGGCATCGATGGCCGCATCAGCCAAACGCTGGATACCGGCATTACAAGGCGTGATCGTGCTGTGGCCGTTGGCCACACCGATCATGGGCTTTTTGAAGTCTTCCTTCTCGTAGCCCATCGCGTAATACATCGAACGGTTGGGCGCGCGTGACTTACCTTCCGTGATGTTGGCAGAGCGACGGTTAATCTTGAGGGGCTTCGGATCGGTCATGACGGTTGTTCCGGTGGTGAAAATTAAAAAATGCAAAGCCTCTACAAAAGAGGCGGCCAGCCCGCATTTTATGGGCATTGGTTGGCCGCTGCTGTCGCCCCGTCTATTTTGACGAAATGGCGGGCAAAATAGCGGGCATGCTTATTCATCCCCAAATTGACCCCGTCGCCATTGCCATCGGACCCTTAGCAGTGCATTGGTACGGCTTGACCTACCTGCTTGCCTTCGTTTTATTTGTATTGCTCGGGCGGGCGCGGTTGGCACACGCGCCGTATAACCAGCGCGCCGATGGTCGCGATTGGCTGCGTACCGACATCGAGGACATCTTATTTTTAGGTGTTTTGGGTGTGATTCTGGGCGGTCGACTGGGGTACTGCCTGTTTTACAAACCCGCGTACTACGCGGCAAACCCCCTTGAGATCTTTGCGGTCTGGCAGGGCGGGATGAGCTTCCACGGTGGCTTGCTAGGGGTGCTGCTGGCGATGGTGTGGTTTGCGCGAACCCGTCACGTCCGCTTTTTAACCGTGATGGATTTAATCGCACCGTGCGTGCCCACAGGTCTTGCTGCAGGGCGTCTGGGTAACTTCATCAACGGCGAGTTGTGGGGGCGTTTGGCGGATCCGGCGTTACCGTGGGGCATGGTGTTTCGAGGTGCCGGCGATGTACCGCGCCACCCCTCGCAGCTTTACCAACTGATGTTGGAGGGCTTGCTGTTATTCATCATTTTGTGGGTCTACGCGCGCAAGCCCCGTCGCACCGGCGAGGTCTCTGCCGCGTTTTTGGTCGGGTACGGCATTTTCCGATTTATCGCTGAGTATTTCCGAGAACCCGATGCGCACCTCGGCTTACTCAATTTAGGCCTCAGCATGGGGCAATGGTTGTGCGTGCCGATGGTGCTGGCTGGTCTGTGGTTGATGCAATGGGCGCGTCGGTGATTCAGGTCAGCCAAGATGCGCGGGGCGTTGCGCGGGTCACGATCAGTAGCCCAGCGCGTATGAACGCCATGAATGTGGCGATGTGGTTGGCGCTCAAGACCGTCTTTGACACCCTGGCCGAGCAGCCCCTTAAAGCCATCGTGCTCACGGGCGATACGGCAGGGCAGGCTTTTTGTGCCGGTGGCGATATCCATGAATACCCCAGCTTTCGCTATGACCCCAAAACGCTTGCACATTTTCATGAAGTACAGGTGTGGGGCGGCCTCGCAGCCATTTTGAATTGCGATATACCAGTGATCGCCGCCATCAATGGCACGTGTATGGGCGCAGGATTAGAAATGGCTTGTTGCGCCGACATCCGCGTCGCGACGGCGGGTGCAGTCTTTGGCGCACCGATTGCCAAACTTGGTTTTCCGATGGCGCCCCGCGAAGCGGCTTTAGTCACCAGTGTGCTGGGCGCCTCGTTGTCCCGGCAGGTCTTGTTGCAAGCGTCAATCCTTAAAGCCGAGCAGCTGATTAACAACGGCTTCTTGATGGCGGTCCACGATCCTACCGACTTTGACCATGCGATCGAGGAGGTGGTTGAGCGCCAATGCCGCTTGTCGCCGCAGGCTGCGCGGCTCAACAAGCAGGCGATGCGCGGTGCGTTTCCAGCGCTGTTGGGTTTGGGGACGACCAGCCCCACAGACGCTTATCGGTACGCGGGCAGTGCGGAACATCGCGAGGGCATTGAGGCCTTCATCGCCAAGCGCCCGGCCGCTTTTGGGGGCGATTCGTCCGATGGCTGAGCCAACCGCTTTTGGCACATGGGCGGCTGAGCATCGCGGCCCTTTGTCAGTGGATGACGACTTCACGGTTTTAGACGACCCCTTTGAGCAGCAAGCGTTCACCACCCAAACCGAAAAAGAGGGAACCCTCCAGGCGCAGTCAACCCTGGTGGTGCAGGGCATGTACTGCGCGGCATGCGCTGATGCGGTCACCGCTGCGATAGCCAAAGCGCCCGGCGTTTTGACGGTCGATGTGAGCGCGGCGACCCGGCGCGTCACCGTCACCTGGGACCCGATGCGGACCCGGGTATCAACTTGGGCGCGGGCTGTGGGCGATACCGGTTATCGCCTCTTGCCAGCTGCAGATGCCCACACCCTGACCGAGCGCATGCGAGAGGGGCGAAGCGCATTGCTGCGTCTCTTCATTGCGGGGTTTTGTACCATGCAAGTCATGATGTATGCGTGGCCTGATTACGTCGCTGCGCCCGGTGAGATCCCGCCAGATATCGCCAAATTGTTGCGATTGGCTAGCTTTGTGCTGACTTTGCCTGTGCTGTTCTTAGCAGCCAGCACATTCTTTAAAGCCGCGTGGCGTGACGCCAAATTAGGTCGTATTGGGATGGATACGCCTGTCAGCGTGGGCATCATCGTGGCTTTTGCATCGAGCACGGCGGCGACGTTCTACCCGACAGGGCCCTGGGGTAGCGAGGTGTGGTTTGACTCGCTGACCATGTTTATTTTCTTTTTGCTCGCTGGACGCTATTGGGAGCTCAAGGCAAGGGACCGCACAGCCGGCGCGCTCGATGCCATCATGCATCGGCTTCCGCAAGCGGTGCTGGTGCGGGCTGCGGATGGGCGTGAGCAATTGATTTCCGCGCGACGCTTGGTCGTGGATGACACCGTGATCGTTGCGACCGGGCAGGCTTTACCGGCCGACGGCATCGCCTTAGACGATGACGTGACCCTCGATGAATCCCTGCTCACTGGTGAGTCACGGCCCGTGCACCACGTCACAGGCGATGGTTTGATTGCTGGCAGCCTCAATGTGGGTGGACCGTTTCGCTTGCGTGTCACGCAGGTCGGCCGCGACACGCGGTTCGCCGCAATCGTCTCCTTGATGGAGCGTGCCAGCACCGAGAAGCCGCGTCTGGCGCAATTGGCGGACCGTATCGCCTCACCGTTTTTGATCGTGGTTTTCTTATTGGCCATTGGCGCGGGCTTGGTGTGGTGGCGGATCGAGCCCCAACAGGCTTTGTCGGTGGCGGTGGCGGTCCTGATCGTGACTTGTCCCTGTGCCTTGTCGTTGGCAACGCCAACCGCCATGTTGGCAACAGCTGGTCGTTTAGCAAAAGGCGGGGTGTTGGTGCGTCGCTTACAAGCGCTTGAGACGTTGGCTAAAGTGGATACGGTTGTATTTGATAAGACCGGCACATTGACCCACGACCAGTTGCATGTTGCGCAGGCCGTCAGCAGTCCCGCCCTACCAACGGCGCGCGCATGGGCGCTTGCGGGCGCATTGGCCAAGGTATCGGCGCATCCGGCCTCGCAGGCGATCGTCAAACAAAGTGACCCCGTAGTCCACCCTGCGCTCTCTGCGCGCGAGGACCACACGGGGCGAGGTGTGAGTGGTCGTGACGCTGAGGGTCAGCTCTGGCACTTGGGCTCTTGGTCGTTTGCGACGGCTAACGTACCCTCAGTGGGCTCGGTTGCTGAAGCCCCATGGGCGGGGCCGCAGGTTTACCTGGTCTGTCAGTCAGATGCGACGCAATGGGCCCGGTTCGATCTCAATGAAACCTTGCGCCCCGACGCTGCCCATACCTTGCGCGCTTTACAAGCAGCCGGTTTATCGTTGGCCTTGGTTTCGGGTGATCAGACTGCCGCGGTCACCGCTGTCGCCGATCGCCTGAATGAATCGGACTTGCCAACAGCCCCTGAACCTTTGCGGTGGTTACGTGTGCAAGCGGGAGCCTCACCTCAGGAAAAGTTGGCCTGCATGCAGCAGTGGCAGGCAAGTGGCCGGGTCGTGGCGATGGTGGGGGACGGTGTGAACGATGCGCCCGTGTTGGCGCAGGCTGATGTGTCGTTTACTTTGGGGCAGGCGGCGGCCTTGGTGCAAAACCGTGCCGATTACGTTATTCAAAGTGGCCAATTAGCCGAAATAGTGGCGATGCGAACGGCTGCGCGCGCCACCATGCGGGTCGTTAAACAAAACCTGGTGTGGGCGCTCTGTTACAACGTGATGGCGGTGCCTTTGGCGATGCTGGGCTGGTTACCGCCCTGGGCGGCGGGCTTGGGTATGGCGCTGAGCTCTTTGGTGGTGGTCGTAAACGCTACACGCCTCAGTGGGGACGGATTGGCCCAAACCGCAAAACTATAAGTTAATTTGCGTTTTCTCAAATCCGGCGCTGATTCGGGGTGCTAGAGTCCGCGCATGGACATTCTCTTTCTACTCGTATCCATCTCTGTTTTGCTGGTGCTGGCCATCATGGCGGTGTTTGGCTGGGCGGTTTACAACGGTCAGTTGGATCATCTGGACCGGGAAGGCGAGCGAATTTTGCACGACGACTAGGAACCCTTTGACATTTGTCAATGACGCTTGATGGCCCCGGGCAGATACTTGGGCTATCAAGCTTTAAGGAGTTCTGCATGTCTGTGAGCGCAGTGAATGCCACCGTCTACAACGACCGCGTTGTTAGACAGTTCGCCATCATGACCATTGTCTGGGGTGTGGTGGGTATGTTGGTGGGTGTCATCATCGCCGCCCAATTGGCTTGGCCCGAGTTGAACTTCGGCATCTCTTGGCTGAGTTACGGGCGTCTGCGGCCTTTACACACCAATGCTGTGATCTTCGCGTTCGGCGGATCTGGCCTCATCGCGACCAGTTACTACGTGGTGCAGCGCACCTGTCACACGCGCCTGATCTCCGACAAGTTGGCTGAATTCACGTTTTGGGGCTGGCAAGCCGTCATTGTTGCTGCCGCCATCACCTTACCCATGGGCTATACGCAATCACGTGAGTACGCCGAATTAGAGTGGCCCATCGACCTGCTGATCACGGCCGTCTGGGTGGCCTACGCTTTTGTGTTCTTTGGTACCGTGGGCATCCGCAAGGTACGTCACATCTACGTTGCCAACTGGTTCTACGGGGCGTTCATCATCGCGGTTGCCATGCTACACGTGGTCAATAACATTGCGTTGCCCGTCGGCTTCATGAAGTCCTATTCAGTCTACGCAGGTGTGCAAGATGCGATGGTTCAGTGGTGGTACGGCCATAACGCGGTTGGCTTCTTCTTGACCGCCGGCTTCCTGGGCATGATGTATTACTACATCCCCAAACAAGCCGGTCGCCCGGTCTACAGCTACCGCTTGTCGATCGTCCACTTCTGGGCCCTGATCTTCACATACATGTGGGCGGGACCACACCACCTGCACTACACCGCATTACCGGATTGGACGCAGTCTGTCGGTATGGTGTTTTCATTGATTCTGTTGGCACCGAGTTGGGGCGGCATGATCAACGGCATCATGACGCTGTCTGGCGCATGGCACAAACTGCGGGATGATCCGATCCTGCGCTTCCTCATCGTTTCGCTGTCGTTCTACGGTATGTCGACATTTGAGGGGCCCATGATGTCCATCAAAACAGTCAACGCACTGAGCCACTACACCGACTGGACGATTGGACACGTGCACTCTGGCGCGCTGGGTTGGGTGGGTTTCATCACCATGGGGTCCATGTACTACCTGATCCCTCGCCTGTTCGGCCAAAAACAAATGCACTCGATCAAAGCCATTGAAGTGCACTTTTGGACCGCAACCATTGGCATCGTCTTGTACATCGCAGCGATGTGGATTGCCGGTGTGATGCAGGGGCTGATGTGGCGTTCGATCAATCCCGATGGCAGCCTGACGTATACCTTTGTTGAGAGCGTGAAGGCGACGTACCCGTTCTATGTGGTTCGCCTCGGTGGTGGTTTGCTCTATTTCGGCGGTATGTGTTTGATGGCATGGAACGTCTATATGACCGCAATGGCCGGGTTACGTGCCAAGGCGATCAATGCGGTGCGGATTCCGCAGCCGCAAGTGGCGCACGCTTGATGCATTGCTAACGAACGGATAGAGGCTTACACCATGTCAGATAAAAAAATTACCGGCTTCACACACGAGCGCATCGAGACCAATAACTTTCTGATGATTGTGCTCATCACGATTGTTTTGACCATCGGTGGTTTGGTCGAAATTGTGCCGTTGTTTTTCCAGCACTCCACCACGACACCCGTGGCCGGCTTGAAACCCTACTCCGCCCTCCAGCTGGCTGGCCGCGACGTGTACATCCGGGAAGGTTGCTACAACTGCCACTCGCAAATGATTCGGCCATTTCAATCTGAGACCCTGCGATATGGCCCCTATTCGCGTGCGGGGGAATTTGTATATGACCACCCCTTCCAATGGGGCAGCAAGCGCACGGGCCCTGACTTGGCGCGCGTGGGCGAGCGCTACAGCGACGAGTGGCACCGCATCCACCTGAATAATCCCCGTGACTTGGTGCCCGAGTCCAACATGCCTGCCTACCCCTGGTTAGAGAAGACTTTGGTCCCTGCTGCACAGTTGGCCAAAAACATGGCGGGTATGCAGTCTTTGGGTGTTCCATACACCGACGAAGAGGTCGCGGCTGCAGCCGAAGCCGTGTCTGGGAAAACCGAACTAGATGCCTTGGTAGCCTACTTGCAGGTCCTCGGCACGTCATTCAAGTAAGGGGCAATGTATGGAAATCAACGACATTCGCAGTGCCGTGACAGTTGTCAGTTTCATAGCGTTCTTGAGCATCGTGGTCTGGGCTTGGTCACGCCGCAATAAAGATGATTTTGAAGAGGCCGGTCGGTTGCCCTTTGACGACGAGGCGTCTTGAAATGCGCAGCGTTCGCCGTGCACTTACACCCATCGAAACGCGTTAAGAGAGGATCGCCATGAGCGACTTTATCAGTGAATTTTGGTCAAACTATGTTGCCATTTTGGTGGTGGTGAGCATCTTGCTATGTGTGGTTTTACTGTGGATCAGTGGCACCGCAAAGGTCAGCCCAAGCGCGGATAACACCACTGGCCACGTCTGGGATGAAGACCTCAAAGAGATGAACAATCCCTTGCCAAAGTGGTGGGTCGGCTTGTTCATCATGACGGTGATTTTTGGTTTGCTGTATGCCTTTCTGTACCCGACGCTGGGTAGCGACCCGGGACGATTGGGCTGGTCCTCTAGTGGTGCGCACCAAGCGCAAGTCGAGAAATACAACGCCCGCATCGACCCCATCTACGCAGCCTACGCAGCCAAAGACATTGCAAGCATCGCTAAAGATCCGGGGGCTCATGCCATCGGCGAGCGTTTGTTCATGAATAACTGTGCCCAATGCCATGGTTCCGATGCGCGGGGCAGCAAAGGCTTTCCGAACCTGGCCGATAAAGATTGGCTGTATGGCGGCTCGCCAGAGGCCATCAAGACCACGCTAACTGAGGGTCGGCAAGGCATGATGCCACCGATGGCTGCAGCAGTCGGTACTGGCGAGGATGTCACCAATCTTGCCAACTACGTGCTGAGTTTGTCTGGTAGCCCACATGACGCCATCAAGGCAGCCTTTGGTAAGAGCAAGTTTGTAGCCTGTGCCGCGTGCCACGGTATGGACGGCAAGGGCAACGCCGCGTTGGGCGCGCCCAACCTGACCGACGATACGTGGCTGCACGGCTGGGGTGTTGACGCCATCAAGCACATCGTCAACAACGGCAAACTCAATGTCATGCCTGCGCAGAAAGACAACCTAACCCCTGATCAAATCCACGTGCTCACCGCCTATGTTTGGGGCCTTTCAAACAAATAAGGTCGCGCGTGCAAGAGTTTCCAGCGTCAGTCATCACGATTCAGTCGGAAAAGAAAATATACGCCCGCGGGATCGGCGGGCGGTTCAACACGTGGCGCTGGATCTTTGTTTGGCTAACGCAATTGGTCTTCTATGGTTTGCCATGGTTGACGTTCAACGACCGTCAGGCGGTGTTGTTTGAACTGGAGACCCGTCGCTTTTATCTTTTTAATTTGGTGCTGTATCCGCAAGACTTCATCTACCTGACGGGGTTATTGGTCATCAGTGCACTGGCGTTATTCTTGTTCACGGCAATCGCCGGGCGTTTGTGGTGTGGCTACGCCTGCCCGCAAACGGTCTACTCCGAAATATTCATGTGGATCGAGCAGCGGACGGAGGGTGACCGGTCTGCTCGGATGCGTTTAGATCGCCATGGTTGGACCTTTGACCGCGTGTGGCGCAAGGGGCTCAAGCACACCATTTGGTTGATCATTGCCATGTGGACAGGCTTAACCTTTGTCGGTTACTTCACACCGATTCAACAGACTGTTGGCGCGGTTATTCAAGGCGCTTTGGGACCTTGGCAAACATTTTGGATTTTGTTCTACGGTTTCGCGACCTATGGCAATGCGGGTTTTATGCGCGAGCAGGTCTGCAAATACATGTGCCCCTATGCACGGTTTCAAAGCGCCATGTTTGATAAAGACACACTGATCGTGACCTACGATGAGGCGCGTGGTGAGCCGCGCGGCGCGCGGAAAAAATCAGCCGACTTGGCCAGCCTGAACCTTGGGTCCTGTATCGACTGCGCCTTGTGTGTACAGGTCTGTCCAACTGGTATCGATATCCGAAATGGTCTCCAATACGAATGCATTGGTTGTGGCGCGTGTATCGATGCCTGCGACGAAGTGATGGAACAGATGGGTTACGACAAAGGGTTAGTTAAATACACCACCCAGAATGGATTGCTTAATCGCTGGAGTCGATCGCAAATCCTGAAGCGTGCGTTGCGACCCCGGGTATTGATTTACAGCACAATTTTGTTTGTGGTGATCGCGGCTGTTTTCGGTAGTCTGATGTTGCGTGACACCGTGCGAGTTGACGTCATGCGTGATCGAGGCAGTTTGGCCCGATTGGTCGAAAAGGGCTGGATTGAAAATGTGTATCGCCTACAGCTCATGAACGCCACTGAGCGCCCACAGCGCTACGCAGTCAGTGTGACAGGTTTGCCTAACGCTGTTTTAGAAGGCGATGACAACGCCACCTTCGCGCTCGATGCCGCAGCCGTTCGATCAGTTGCGGTGCGCGTTAAAGTGCCGCCGATGTCTTTAACCCCCGGTTCACACCCGATTCATTTTGTGATCCAAAACCTATCCGCAGGCGCGGACAGTGAAACCGCCTCTGTGACAGAGTCCTCGACTTTTGTGATGCCTCGGTGATGATTGCACTGTCGCTACCTGACTGAAAGACCAAGCCATGATCAACGATTCAAATACCCCCTCGAAAGCCTGGTGGCGTGAGCCCATCATGTGGTTGGTCGTTGGCGGCCCTTTGGTGGTCGTCGTCGCAGGATTGGCAACGGTCGGTATAGCGGTTAAGCATCCAGACCCCGTGTTACCCCGTGACGCCATGAGCGCGCCAGTTTCCGGCGGTGTTGATGGCGCTAAAGACCTCCCGGCTGACTTGGCGCGCAAGCACGGCTCGGGAACGCAATACATTCTCGAGAAAAATTAACAGAGGGGTCAGTTGGCGGCTGACTTGGCGTTGGGGAGGGTCATCGCAGCCAGCGCGTCAGGTCGCAGGATGCGAATGTGTCTTTGCCGCGCCTCGATCAAACCATCTTCAACAAACTTAGAAAACGTGCGGCTCACGGTTTCGAGTTTCAAGCCCAAAAAGCTACCGATTTCATCGCGTGTCATGCGCAGTTCGAGCTCCGACGAGGAAAATCCACGCTTTTGCAAACGGTCAATCAGGTTGAGTAAAAAAGCGGCGACGCGCTCTTCAGCGCGCATGCTACCCAACATCATCAGGGTGGCGTGGTCCTTGACCAATTCACGCGACATCACGCGATGCATGTGCGATTGCAGTGCAGGGAATTGTCGTGACAGCGTGTTGAGCTCTTCGTAAGGGATGATGCACACCTCGGCATCTTCAAGCGCGATGGCGTTGCATGTGTGCTGATTCTCTAGGATGCCCTCAAGCCCCAGAATTTCACCCGACATAAAAAACCCAGTGACTTGTGAGCGACCCTCATCGCTTGTCATCACCGATTTCAGCGTCCCGCTGCGGACCGCATACAACGCCTGAAACGGTTGCCCGGCGACATACAAACGCTGGCCCTTCAATAACCGGCGGCGGTTCGAAACCATGCGATCAATCGCGTCGAGCTCTTGCGGCGGCAGGTCGACAGGCATACAGATTTCTCTGAGACTGCAACTGGAGCAGACAGGCGTCACCGGTGAAGAGGTACGATTAAGCATGCGCATATTTTGAACTCAAAATAGACGCTAAGCTAGGCGAATTAAAAAATGACGCAAGCGCGAAACAATTGATGCTGAGTTTTTCCAGAAAAAATTGTCCATGACAGATTTATCGCTCTTGTTTGCACCCGCATTGGCCGCGCTCTCTATGGGCTTGTTGGGTGGGCCGCATTGCATCGCCATGTGCAGCGCGGCTTGCGCTGGTGTAGCGCGTGCAAGTACCGGTGTCGATCAGCCCAGCAACAAGCGGTTAAACCTCGCGCTACTTCAATTTCAGTTAGGGCGAGTGGTGGGTTATGCCGTGTTAGGTGCGGTGGCTGCGGGATCGGTGCAGGCCATGGGGTGGCTGGGGGCAAATACAGCCATCATTCGCCCCCTTTGGATGAGTTTCCACGTCGCTGCGGCCTTGTTGGGGCTGACGTTGCTGATGCTGGGTCGCCAACCTTATTGGATTGACGGGTTTGCGCAGTGGGTTTGGCGGGTGGTGAGGCAACGCATGGGTGGTGTCGGCTCGAAAGCCCCAGCGTTGATCGGCGTCGCATGGGCACTCATGCCGTGTGGGTTGCTGTATGCCGCGTTGATGTTGGCCGCATTACAAAGCAGTGCGTGGCACGGTGGCTTGACCATGGCTATCTTTGCGTTCGGTAGTGGTGTATCGATGACGTTTGGCGCGTGGTGGTTGTTGCGGATGAACCTGCGTCCATCTGGTCCTTGGGCCATGCGTGCCGCTGGTTTGGCGTTGACGTCGTTATCGCTGTGGGCGATTTATATGGGCCTCACGTCGCCGACTGGGTTGTGGTGTGCCTAGTTGTGGTGGCCAACACCACACCAAACAAAGCAATCGCGAACGCAAGCACCTGAACGGGTGTCATCACCTCACCAAAAAAGACCACGCCAATCGTTGCCGCAGAAATTGGCAAGAACACCGTGAACACGCCCGCTTGGTGCGCGTGCACGTGTTTCAGTCCAGTCATCCACAACCACACCGTGACCACGCTGGCCGCGGTGGCATAAAACGCCAGCAGCGACCAGCTGCCGAGTGTGATGGCAGAGAAATCGAATTGCCAAGCCAAATAAATTCCAAACGGCGTCGTCAATGCCAATCCCCATACGTTGATGGTTGCGGCGATGCGTTTGGGCGACAAGTGTGCAGTCAGGTGTTTGCCAATGACGGCGTAAGCGGCTTCGCAACACACGGCACAAAATACCAATAAGTTACCCCAAACGGCATTGGGATAAGCCATATCGGTCGATGCATGGCGGTTGTTGGCATACAGGCCGATGCCAATAAAAGCGCAGGCGATGGCCGCGATTGCCCGCGCGCTCAACCGCTCTTTCAGCATCACAGCGCTCATTAGCGCAACGACGGCGGGGATGGCGGACATGATCACACCAGCCGACGTCGCGCTGGTTTGGCTGACGCCATACAGCATGCAAATTGAAAACAAGAAGTTGCCGAGGAAAGACTCCAAGAAAAGCAGTTTGTGCAGGCGGACGGAGAGGGGGCGTGCACCCGGCTCAGGCTTGAGCCAGTGCGCCATGAGCACGGTTGCAGCGCCGAACCGCAACCAGGCCAGTAACAGCACAGGGAACGCCGCAACCAGCGGCTTGGAGACCGCGACGTAAGAGCCCACCAGCGCCATGCTGAGACCCAAACACCCGTATGCGAGCCATGTTTTCATGGGCGTTAGCTTACGATATTTCATAAAACGAAAATTACTTTTCTTAATGTGAAATAACACCGGATTAACGATTGCTGCGGCGCCGCAAAATTTCTCATTGTGGGAAAACACATGCTACATCGTGAAATACTAGATTTATATCTATGTTTTTTAACAAGAAAATAATTGTCTTATATAAGACATAAGAATGGAAAATAGTCTTATACAAGACTTATAGTAAATCCCATGGCGAAACAAAACTGTAGCGCCCCCACCTTAAACAAACCATCCCTCAAGGAGTCTCACCATGGCAAAACTCACCCGTGAACAACAAATCGCAGCACTCGAAAAAGACTGGGCCGAAAACCCCCGTTGGAAGTCGGTGACGCGTCCTTACTCCGCCGCTGACGTGGTGCGTTTGCGTGGTAGTTTGCAGCCCGAGTACACCTTGGCTGCTAACGGCGCGGAGCGTCTGTGGGAGCTGGTCAACGGCGGCGCCAAGAAGGGCTACGTCAACGCATTCGGCGCCATCAGCGCCGGTCAAGCCATGCAACAGGCGAAAGCCGGTTTGGAAGCGGTTTACCTGTCTGGTTGGCAAGTTGCCGCTGACGGTAACACCTCGGAGACCATGTACCCCGACCAGTCGCTGTACGCCTACGACTCCGTGCCCACCATGGTCCGTCGCATCAACAACACCTTCAAGCGTGCGGATGAAATCCAATGGTCACGTGGCATCAACCCCGGTGACGACGGTTTCATCGACTACTTCCTGCCCATCGTGGCTGATGCTGAAGCCGGTTTCGGTGGCGTCCTGAACGCTTTTGAGCTGATGAAAAACATGATCGCTGCCGGTGCCGCAGGCGTTCACTTCGAAGACCAATTGGCCGCTGTTAAAAAATGCGGTCACATGGGTGGCAAGGTCTTGGTGCCGACCAGCGAAGCGGTCCAAAAGCTCACGGCCGCGCGTTTTGCCGCTGACGTTATGGGCGTACCCACCATCGTCTTGGCGCGTACCGACGCGGAAGCCGCCAACCTCATCACCTCTGACCATGACGCGAACGACCGCCCCTTCCTCACGGGCGAGCGCACACCCGAAGGCTTCTACCGTGTCAACAACGGTCTTGAGCAAGCCATCAGCCGTGGCGTCGCTTACGCGCCGCACGCTGATTTGGTGTGGTGTGAAACCGGCGTACCCGACATCGGTTTCGCCCGCGAATTCGCACAAGCCGTTCACGCGGCGTGCCCTGGCAAGCTGTTGTCTTACAACTGCTCACCTTCATTCAACTGGAAGAAGAATCTCAACGACAGCCAGATCGCCTCATTCCAAGACGAACTGTCAGCGTTGGGCTACAAGTACCAGTTCATCACCTTGGCCGGTATCCACATCAACTGGTACAACACCTTCAAGTTCGCCAAGGCCTACGCGGGCGGCGAGGGCATGAAGCACTACACCGAGATGGTGCAAGAGCCCGAGTTCAAAGCACGTGAAGATGGCTACACCTTCGTGTCACATCAACAAGAAGTGGGCGCAGGCTACTTCGACGAAGTGACCACTGTGATTCAAGGCGGTGCGTCATCCGTGAAGGCTTTGACGGGGTCGACTGAAGAAGAGCAGTTCCACTGATCCGACAGGCATGAGATGACAGACAAAACCCGACCACGCATGGTCGGGTTTTTATTTTTATTCGCTGCTTGCGCTCACAACCCCAACCAACTCCAAACCGCAACCCCCAACAAACGGTTGGGGGATAGCGTGAATAGACCTGCAATCACCAACGCCCCAAAGTACATGCTGACCATCGTCATTCTGTGTCCCTTGATATTGCGCTTGCGCGCCATGTAAACGCCGTAGGGCAGCATGATCAAGGTGAAGAACGAGAGCCCGTGAATCCAGCTGTAGTGATCGCGGTAGATGAACAGGGAGGTGAGTACGATCGCGAGCATCATCCCCACCCATATCCTGCCCCACAGTCGGTGCGCTGGTGTGCCCTTTGTGCGGTAAAGCATCATGCCGCCAAGGAATAACGCGGTGATAGCGGCAGTTGCATGTCCCGCTATGACGGGTGTCCAGGTGTAGGCGCTCATCCTGTCAATTGAGTGTGACGCGGGTCGTTTGTTTGGTTTGGGTGTTGTAGACGACGAGTCCGCCGCTGCTGGGCGACACGCCCGTGATCCGGCTGATGACGACCTGGTGCGACACCATCAAGGTCACGCCAGGTTTTAATGTCGCTAGCTTTTTTTGGAGTTTCGGGATGGTGGCATCTGCATCCGCGTAGCTCTGGAAAAACGAATTAAGTCCTTCGAAAGTGCGCCATTTGCCAAGTCCCAGCAATGCGGTAGTTTCTTGGCAGCGGCACCATTCGCTGGACAAAATCTCTGCAAATTGGGTTCGACTTTGCGACAAGGCTTTGCCAATGGCGCGCGCCTGTGATCGTCCCGTGTCATCCAAGTTGCGTTGCGTGCTGCAGTCGCCAATTTTGAAGTTATCAGGGTCGCCGTATCCGGGCGCGATGGCGTGCCGCATGAAGACGACGTTGCCATTGATCTTCTTGATGGCAGCGGTCAACACATCATCTGTGGCCCAACTGGCGACGGGCAACGCACAGAGCAACGCCAGTAGCAGGCGACGCGCGGATTTAATCATCAAAGCCAACATAGCGTACAAAGTTTTTATTCTCCTCGCGACGGGACTTCACCTCGTTCGCCACGAAGCTGTCGTCGGGGTAGCCCATGGCGATGCAAATCATAATAATTTGATCATCAGGGATTTGTGCATGCGTGCGCACCACATGCGACTGCATGATGCCTTGGCCATTGATGACGCAGCCTAAACCGCGCTCCCAAGCCGCTAATACGATAGCGTGTGAGAACGCACCTAAATCAAATTGACTGATGGCGGCAGGTTCGAGGTATTTGTCATAGGTCAGCACCAATGACACTGGCGCATCAAACTGACG
>JBMTSM010000006.1:0-24267 GCA_049448275.1 Burkholderiaceae bacterium | reverse complement strand
GCCATGAAAGTCAGTGATATTTTGCGGGTCAAGGGCACCACGCTTTACACCGTCGAGCCCGATAGCGATCTCAAATCAGCTGTCGAGTTGATGGCCGAAAAGGACATCGGTTCGCTGGTCGTGATGAGCCATGGGGATTTGGTGGGGATGTTGACCTTCCGCGAGGTGATCGCCAAAGTCGTTGCCAACGGCGGGACGCTGGGCCAGTCGACGGTTCGTAACGCGATGGACGATGCGCCACTGACCTGTACCGGCGAGACGGATCTGGACGAGGTGCGCCGAATGATGCTGGATCGCCATGCCCGCTACATGCCCGTAATGGATTCGCGCATGCTGATGGGGGTTATCAGTCTGTATGACGTGGCCAAGGCCGTGGTGGACAGTCAGAACTTCGAGAACAAAATGCTGAAGGCCTACATTCGTGACTGGCCGGCAGATGCCGAGCAGCCCGCCGATTAAGAGACCCGCCGCCGGGTGCAATCAGCCCGCAGCTTGACCGATAATAGCTGTCATGAGCGGCAATACATTCGGACACCTTTTCGCAGTCACCAACTTCGGTGAATCCCACGGCCCAGCCATTGGCTGTGTGATTGACGGCTGCCCGCCCGGGCTCGCCCTGAGCGAGGCGGACATTCAGCCCGACCTCGATCGCCGTCGTCCGGGTACCTCCAAATTCGTGACCCAGCGTAACGAACCAGATCAGGTCGAAATCTTGTCCGGTGTTTACCAAGGGCTCACCACGGGCACGCCCATCGCCTTGCTCATTCGCAACACCGATCAACGATCCAAAGATTACGGCGACATCCTTCAAACATTCCGGCCCGGCCACGCCGATTACACCTATTGGCATAAATACGGCCTGCGTGACCCTCGGGGTGGCGGGCGTTCATCGGCACGCCTGACCGCGCCGATGGTGGCAGCGGGCGCTGTGGCGAAAAAATGGCTGGCTCACCAGTGGGGCGTGCAGTTCAAGGGGTGCATGACGCAGATTGGGGATCAAAAAATCGGCTTTGAAGATTGGGCCTACGTCTCCCAAAATCCGTTCTTTGCACCCATTGCTGACACCACTTATCTCGAAGATTTTTTGGGCGAGCTGCGCAAGTCAGGTGACTCGTGTGGGGCCGCATTACGCATTGTCGCGACGGGTATGCCTGTGGGGTTGGGGCAACCACTCTTTGACAAACTAGATGCCGATATTGCTTACGCCATGATGGGCATCAACGCCGTAAAAGGCGTCGAGATCGGCGCGGGTTTTGACAGCGTGTCGCAGCGGGGCAGTACCCACGGCGATAGCCTGCGTCCTGATGGCTTTGTGGGTAACAATGCGGGCGGCGTATTGGGTGGCATCAGCACGGGACAGGACTTAGAGGTGGCGATTGCCATCAAGCCAACCAGCTCGATCTTGGTGCCACGTGACACCATTGATGCGGCGGGTCAGGCGACCTCGGTGATCACCAAGGGCCGGCACGATCCGTGTGTGGGTATTCGCGCGACGCCCATCGCCGAGGCCATGTTGGCATTGGTGGTCATGGAGCACGCTTTGGCCCATCGCGCGCAATGCGCTGACGTGCGCGTCGACACCCCGGATATCGCCGGTTAAACCAACCCAACGGCGCGCGCAATGGTGTCGCGCTTGACTTTGGGTTTCGGGTAGCGGGTGTCGGGATCGATGGCAGAGAACCAACTGCGCACATCGGCATCCGTGCCAATGCCATGCATGAAGTTGTAAATGGCTTTGCGCAACGCTTGTCCCAACAGGGCGTGATCGGTCCCTGTTGGGTCATCAAAGCCGATATCGTTTTTCGCGAAAGTGATCGGTGGTAGTGGCTGTAACGTGATGCCATAGGCCTCGGGGTTGAGGCCGACAGGCGAGTGAACCGTGCAGGCGAACCGGTGAAAAAATCCACTCTGAATACAACCCGCCTCAAATAGCTGTCGCACATACTCCAATGCATCGACCGTGTCTTGCACCGTTTGCGTGGGGAAGCCGTACATCAGGTAGGCATGTACCAGCACGCCTGCGTCGGTAAAGCTTTTGGTGACGCGGGCGACTTGTTCGACGCTCACGCCTTTTTTCATGAGTTGCAGCAGCCGGTCGCTGGCAACCTCCAATCCCCCCGACACGGCGATACAACCGCTTTGAGCCAACAGATCGGCCAGCTCTGGAGTGAAGGTCTTTTCAAACCGGATGTTGCCCCACCACGAGATGTGGACGCCGCGGCGAATCAACTCTTCAGCCAAGGCCTTGAGGGCTTTTGGGGGAGCGGCTTCATCGACAAAATGAAAACCCGTTTGCCCCGTCTCTTGGATGATGGCCTCGATCCGATCGACGAGTACTGCGGCGCTCGCCGTCTCGTAGCGGCTGATGTAGTCGAGGCTGACGTCGCAAAAGCTGCATTTCTTCCAGTAGCACCCGTGGGCGATGGTGAGCTTGTTCCAGCGGCCATCGCTCCATAAACGGTTCATGGGGTTGAGCATGTCTAGCACACTCAGGTACTGATCGAGGGGTAGGCCATCCCAAGTGGGCGTACCCACCGACTCAAATGGCACGTCGGGCTCGGCCCAGTTGGTGTATTGCACGGCACCCGCCGTATTGCGTGTGAAGGTGCGAACCAACCGTTGTGGACCGCGCTTGCCGCGCAGGTGTTCGAGCAGGCATAGCAAAGGGCGCTCACCGGCATCCAGTGTGATGAAGTCAACAAAGTCAAAGATGCGCGGCTCGGTTAACTCACGTAATTCGGTATTCACATAACCACCACCCAAACAAATGGTGGTGTTGGGTGCTATACGTTTGATGGTTTGTGCAATGCGCAGGGCCGCGTAAACGGAGCCGGGGAACGGTGTCGAGAGCAATACCACTTGGGGCTGATGCTGCGCGATGGCGGCTTCTGTCAGCACCGCCAAATACTGATCCAACAAATTGGGTGGCGCGGCGAGGGCGTTGGCGAGCGGGTCAAAACTCGGCTGACTACCGGCCAGTTGCTCGGCATAACGCACAAACTCAAAGCGCGGGTCAACTGCGTCACGCAGCACGTCGGCAAGGTCATTGAGGTACAACGCGGCGATGTGTTTAGCGCGGTCTTGCACACCCAACACGCCAAAAGCCCAGCCCAGTGGATCACCGCCGTCGTCATCGGTATAAACATCCAACGCGGCGAAGCGCGGGCCTTCTGGTAGCAGGCTCCGATTGGCGATACGGTGGGCAATGGTGGCGTCCTGGCCCTGTAAAAATCGAATGACGGGTTCGATGACGTGTTGGTGATCGTCGAAGTAATCTAGAAAAGCGTTGACGCTGGCAGACCGGTCTGCCTCGGGTAGTGCCAATGCACAGTCGCGAACGTCGCGCAAGCCGTCCGGCGTGAAGATGCGGCAGATAAGGCCAAGGGCTAAATCAACTTGGTGAGCGTCTTCACCCTGTGCGCGCAAAAAGCCCGTCAGGTACGCCGTTGAAGGATACGGCGTATTGAGCTGGGTCATCGGCGGGATAACCGCCAAAATCCGCATGGGCGTTGCAGCGCTGGTCACCCGTCAGTCTGCCTTGAGGGCTTGGGCAACAGCTGCCGCAAATGCATCAACGGAGGCCTCGGTGGTATCCCATGCACACATGAAGCGGCAGCCACCGCCCGCAATGAATTCGTAAAACCGCCAGCCATCGCCTTGAAGGCGATCAATGGCGGTTTTGGGCAGTTGCGCAAACACCGCATTGGCTTGCGTGGGGGCTAAGAACTGAATCCCGGGAATGAGCGCTAACTGCTCGCGTAGGCGTTGCGCCATGGCATTCGCATGGCGGGCGTTGCTGAGCCACAGATTGCTCTCGAGCATACCCAACCAGGGTGCCGATATGAAGCGCATCTTGCTGGCGAGTTGCCCCGCTTGCTTGACGCGATAGGAGAAGTCTTCGCTCAGTGCGCGGTCAAAAAAGACCACGGCCTCCCCGACGGGTAAGCCATTTTTAGTGCCACCGAAACACAGCACGTCGACCCCTGCGCGCCACGTCACATCAGCGGGGTGACAGCCTAAAGTCGCCACCGCGTTTGCGAAGCGAGCACCGTCCATGTGCACTTTGAGTTGGTGTTGCTTGGCCATGGCCGTGATCGCCTTGACCTCTTCGACGCTATAAACCGTACCGAGTTCGGTCGATTGCGTGATCGATACCACCTTGGGTTTGGGGTAGTGCAGGTCGTTGCGCTTGAGCACCATGGTTTCGACTGCGGCAGGCGTGAGCTTGCCCAACGCGGCCGCGTCTGGACCCGCGTCGGCTACCAGCAGTTTGGAGCCGTTCGAGAAGAACTCGGGGCCGCCGCACTCATCGGTTTCGATATGGGCAACTGGCGTGCAGATGACGGAGTGATAGCTTTGGCACAAACTGGCCAGTGCCAACGAGTTGGCTGCTGTACCGTTGAAGACAAAATAGATATCACAATCTTTGTCGAAGGTCTCACGCAAGCGATCGGACACGCGCGTGGTCCACGCGTCATCGCCGTAGGCGGGCGCATGGCCGCTGCCATTGGCGGCGTTAAACCAGTGCGCCGCCTCCGGGCACATGCCCGCATAGTTGTCGCTGGCAAAGTGCTGTCGGCGGGCGTGTTCGGTCGCTTGAGGCGGGTTTTCTTCGAGTTGCATCCCGTGACTTTACACGGCTTCTGCGGGCTCGGCGTAGGCACTCAGTGGCACGCAACTGCAGAACAGATTCCGGTCACCGTACACGTTGTCCACCCGACCCACGGGGACCCAGTACTTACCGCGTTTCAGACTGGCGACCGGATACGCCGCGGTCTCACGGCTGTAGGCATGGTCCCAACTTTCGCGTGTGAGGGTCTCTGCGGTATGGGGCGCGTTGACCAATGGGTTATCGTCCTTGGGCCAGATCCCGGCTTCGACCTGCGCAATTTCGCGGCGAATCGATTTCATGGCGTCGATGAACCGATCGAGTTCGCGCAAATCCTCGCTTTCGGTGGGCTCAACCATGAGCGTGTTGGGCACCGGGAAAGACAAGGTGGGCGCGTGGAAACCGTAATCGATGAGTCGCTTGGCCACGTCTTCAGCTTGGATACCGGTGGTTTCCTTGAAGTGGCGCAAGTCCAAAATACACTCGTGCGCCACGCGTCCCGACGCGCTGGCATACAGTGTTGGGAAGTGGTCGCGCAGCTGCACGCTGATGTAGTTCGCGTTCAAGATGGCAACTTCGGTGGCGCGCTTGAGCGCACCTGCGCCCATCATGCGGCAGTACATCCAGCTGATGGGTAACACCGCAGCGTTACCAAGCGGCGCGGCACTGACGGCACCCACCGCAGCGTCGCCGCCCGTAACGGGCAACCCACCGGTGACATGGCCGGGGAGGTAAGGCACCAAGTCCGCCACGACGCAAACCGGGCCGACACCCGGGCCACCGCCGCCATGCGGAATGCAGAAAGTTTTGTGCAGGTTCAAGTGGCTCACATCGCCACCGAACTGACCGGGCGCTGCAACGCCGACCAGTGCATTCATATTGGCGCCATCAACGTAGACGCGTCCACCGTGTTGGTGTACCAATGCGCACAAGTCTTTGACCTGCGTTTCAAAGACCCCGTGGGTGCTGGGGTAGGTGATCATCATGGCGGCGATGTGGGCGCTGTGCTTCTCGCACTTGGCTGCCAGATCGGCCATGTCGACGTTACCCGCCTCGTCGCAGGCCACGACCACCACTTGCATCCCCACCATCTGCGCACTGGCTGGGTTGGTGCCATGGGCACTTGCGGGGATCAAGCACACGTTGCGTTGTGTTTCGCCTTTGGCTTGGTGGTAGGCCTTGATGGCCAACAAGCCCGCGTACTCACCTTGGCTACCCGCGTTGGGTTGCAGGCTGATACCGGCATACCCGGTGGCTTGGCACAGCCAGTCACGCAGTTGTGCATCGAGCTGCGCGTACCCTGCACGTTGCGAGGCGGGTGCGAAGGGGTGAATGTGGGCGAACTCAGGCCACGTGATGGGAATCATCTCGCTGGTCGCGTTCAATTTCATGGTGCAACTGCCCAGCGGGATCATGGTGCGGTCTAACGCCAGATCCTTGTCGCTCAGGGATCGGATGTAGCGCAGCATGGCGGTTTCGCTGTGATGGGCATTGAAAACGGGATGCGTCAGGAACGCGCTCTGGCGGCGTAATGCGGCAGGAATGAGATTCGGCTCATCGGCCCCCAACGCCTCGATGCTTGGCAAGTTGCTATCGGATGCGCCAAACGCACGCCACAGGGTCTCGAGGTCGGCGCGGGTCGTGGTTTCATCTAACGACAGGGCAACGGTATCGGCATCGACGCGGCGTAAGTTGCCCCCCGCGCGGTAAGCGGCTTGAACCAACGCGTCAGCTTGCCCCGGCACCGAGTAAGTCAGCGTGTCAAAAGCCGATGCGTTGATTGCATTGTGTCCCAGGGTCTGCAGGCCCTTCGCCAAAATAGCGGTGTAAGTGGCAACGCGTTTGGCAATGCGCGTGAGACCCACAGGTCCATGATAGACCGCGTACATGCTGGCAACGACTGCTGGCAGAACCTGCGCTGTGCAAATATTGGAGGTGGCTTTTTCACGACGAATGTGTTGCTCACGGGTTTGCAGCGCCAGGCGGTACGCGGGGGCGCCATGCGCGTCCACACTCACGCCGACCAAACGACCGGGCAATGATCGCTTCAACTCATCGCGACAGGCCATGTAAGCGGCGTGTGGACCACCATTACCCATGGGCATCCCGAAGCGCTGCGTTGTGCCCACCACGATGTCGGCACCCACTTCACCCGGCGGGACTACGAGGGTCAGGGCCAACAGATCGGCCGCCACGATGAAGGCGGCTTGGTTGGCATGGACTTGCGCGACATCGGCGCTGATGTCATCAATGCGTCCAAACGTGCTCGGGTACTGGCACACGACGGCGAAGTAATCGGTACGCGCCAAGGCGGTGGCCCAATCAGCGGGCGTTTGCGGCACGATGACGGCCATACCCAAAGGCGCCGCGCGGGTTTGAATGACCTCGATGGTTTGGGGATGGCATTCACCTGACACCACGATCGTCATCCCTTTTGACTTCACAGAGCGCTTGGCGAGTGTCATGGCCTCTGCCGCCGCCGTGGCCTCGTCGAGCATGGATGCATTGGCAATGGGCATACCGGTCAGGTCACACACCATGGTTTGGAAGTTCACCAACGCCTCCATCCGTCCTTGCGAAATCTCGGCCTGATACGGTGTGTAGGCCGTGTACCACGCGGGGTTCTCAAGGATGTTGCGCAGGATGACGCCCGGGGTGTGCGTGCCGTAATAGCCCTGCCCAATCCAAGAGGTACAGACCTCGTTTTGGCTGGCGATCGCTTGCAATTCCTTCAACGCCTCGGACTCGCCGACCGCAGGCGGTAACGCCATGGGGGTTTCGCGGGCGATACTGGCAGGGACGATCTCGGTCATTAACGCCGCGCGGGAGGCGGCGCCAATCACACTGAGCATCAGCGCTTCTTGGTCGGCGTTGGGGCCGGTATGTCGTTGTTCAAAAGCGCCGGGGTTCTCAAGATCAATCAGTGCCATGGTGGTTGCTCAGTAAGGGGGGCAAAAAGTTAGTGCAAGGTGAACGCGCGCTTATTGCGCGAAAGCACCGTAAGCGGTTTCATCCATCAACGCATCCAATTGGCTGGGGTCGCTGAGTTTCACTTTGAAGAACCAGCCCGCACCCAAGGGGTCAGAGTTTGCGAGCGAGGGGTCATCGCGCAGGGCTTCGTTGACTTCGGTGACCTCGCCGCTGATGGGCATGTAAACGTCGGCGGCGGCCTTGACTGACTCAACGACACCGGCTGTGTCTTTCTGTGCCAGAGTGGCTCCCACTTCAGGCAATTCGACAAATACCACATCGCCCAACGCATCTTGCGCGTGCACGGTGATACCAACGGTGGCGGTGTCGCCCTCAACTTTGACCCACTCGTGGTCTTCGGTGTACTTGATCATGGGATGCTCCTTTAAAAGATTTGAAAATGCGGGGCTGCGGATTACCGTTTGTAGCCGTTGGGCACGAAGGGCATGGCGCTGACGACCATCGGAATGGCGCGACCGCGGACCATGGCGTTGACCGTTGTACCGATGGTGCTGCAATCGATGCGCACGTAGCCCATCGCAATTGCTTGGTTGACGGATGGGGCAAGCAAGCCGCTGGTGACCTCACCAACGACCTCGCCTTGTTCGTTTTGTAAAACAGTGTGGTCGCGAACGGGCACGCGTTCCGTCGCGAGCAATCCCACGCGACGACGGGTCAGGGGGATCTGGCCATCCAACTGACCCAACACGGTATCAGCGCCCAAGAAGCCGCCTGCGCGAGCGCCGCCAGTGCGCCTGACTTTTTGGATGGCCCAATTTAAGCCAGCCTCGATTGGGGAGGATTGCGTATCGATGTCGTTGCCGTATAGGCAGAGACCCGCTTCCAAGCGCAAGGAGTTGCGCGCGCCTAAGCCGATGGGCTGGGTGCGGTCGTCAGCCAGCAGGGCGCGGGCCAAAACCGTAGCCTGATCACCAGGGACGGAAATTTCGAAACCATCCTCACCGGTGTAACCGCTGCGGGTCACGTAACAATCGATGCCCGCCAAGGTGAGGGGGGCACCCGTCATGAAGACCAAATCGTCCACACCGGCGTTGAATTCACGCAGCACGTCGACCGCTTGGGGGCCCTGTAATGCAAGCAGGGCCTGCTCGGGCATGGGAATGACCTCACACTGCTGACCGATGTGGGCCTGAATGTGGGCGATATCGCCGGCCTTGCATGCGCCGTTGACGATGACAAACAAGTCGGCGCCACGGTTCACAAACATCAGGTCGTCGATGATGCCCCCTTGTTCGTTCAGGAGCAGACCGTAGCGCTGTTTACCGACGGGCAAATCGACCACGTCGACCGGCATCAGTGACTCAAAAGCCGCCGCTGCTTGTGGTCCAACCAGTCGCAATTGACCCATGTGGGAGACATCGAACAAACCGGCTTTTTGGCGGGTGTGTAAGTGCTCACCCAGAACGCCTAGCGGGTATTGCACCGGCATGCTGTAGCCCGCAAAAGGGACCATGCGCGCGCCAAGTGAGACATGCAGATCGTTGAGTGGGGTCGTGTGCGGTGGCACAGCGTTGTCGGTGGAAGCGGTCACAGCAAGACTTTCATCGGTTGCTTGCTCGGATGACATGGCTGATGCCAAGAACAGAGCAGGGTTTGTTATCGCAAGTGCCCGCCGCGACACGATGGGTCTTGCACCAATTCCTCTGCCCCGTGTCCGCTTTACCTGAGCGATTCACACAAATACCTTGTGCTTGCGCCTTCGGTGGGCGAATCGTTTTGACGCTGATTCGCCTCTCTCCATCGGGGAAACGCCTCGGGTCGGTGGTCTCCGACCCTTAACGTGTTACCAGTCCTTTATACCTGAGCGTTCAGACTGTGGCGATCCACAGCCTTGCGCCTTCGGTGTCCCTTACGGGCTCTCTCCTGGCAAGACCAAATTATAGCTTTTGGAAGCCGTTTTGAAAGTCTTTACATGCCGGCGTAATTCGGGCCACCGCCGCCCTCTGGCGTCACCCAAACGATGTTTTGGGTTGGGTCTTTGATATCGCAGGTCTTGCAGTGAACGCAGTTTTGGGCGTTGATTTGCAGACGCTCCCCAGCGCCACTCTCATCAGGCACGTATTCGTAAACCCCAGCGGGGCAGTACCGGCTCTCGGGGCCGGCGTAGGTCGCTAAGTTGACCCGTACCGGTACCGTATCGTCACGCAAGGTGAGGTGGGCCGGCTGGTTCTCTGCGTGATTGGTATTGCTGATGAATACACTGCTGAGGCGGTCGAAGGTGATGACACCGTCAGGTTTCGGATACGCAATTTTGCTGCACTCGGCGGCCGGTCGAAGTTGGGCGTGATCTGCGACCTTGCGGTGTACCGTCCACGGTGGCGATTTGATACCCAGCTTGGGTAACAGCCACTGTTCAATACCCGTCATCAGGGCACCAACCGTATTGCCCTTTTTGAACCACTGCTTGAAGTTGCGGGATGCATTGAGTTCTTGGTACAGCCAGCTGGCCTCAAATGAGGCAGGGTAGGCACTCAGTTCGTCTTGCTGACGGCCAGCTTGAATCGCCTCAAAGGCCGCCTCGGCACACAACATACCGGTTTTGATGGCCGCATGGCTGCCCTTGATGCGGCTGGCATTGAGGTAGCCTGCGTCACAACCGACCAGCGCGCCACCCGGGAACACCGTTTTCGGGAGCGACAAGAGACCACCGGCCGTGATGGCGCGCGCGCCGTAGCCCAAGCGCTTACCGCCCTCCAGGACGCTCCGGATCGCGGGGTGGGTTTTCCAACGCTGCATCTCCTCAAAGGGTGAGAGCCACGGGTTCTTGTAATCCAGACCCGTCACGAAGCCCAAGGTGACCTTGTTGCCCTCAAGGTGGTATAGGAAACCACCGCCGTAGGTATCGTTATCCATGGGCCAACCGGCGGTGTGTACCACGCGGCCTGGTTGGGCTTTTTCAGGAGAAATTTCCCACAACTCCTTCACGCCCAGTGCGTAGCTCTGAGGGTCTTTGCCGGCATCGAGTTGGTAGTGCGCGATCAGCTCCTTACCCAAGTGGCCGCGCGCGCCCTCGGCGAAGACCGTGTATTTACCGAGCAACGCCATACCCAGCTGGAAATCGCCAGTTGCCACGCCGTCTTTGCCGACGCCCATGTCGCCGGTGGCGACACCCGTTACGGCACCGGCATCGTCATACAGAACATGCGCCGCAGTGAAGCCCGGAAAGATCTCAACGCCCAATGCTTCGGCTTGTTCGCCGAGCCATTTCGTGACAGCGCCCAAGCTGACCACGTAACAACCGTCGTTGTGAAAGCAGCCCGGAACCAAAGCGTCAGGCGTGCGCTTGCAGCCAGTTTCTGACAAAAACAAGATGTCGTCGCCGTTGACGGGTTGATTCAATGGCGCGCCCATGGCCTGCCAGTCAGGCAAGAGTTCGGTGAGTGCGCGGGGGTCCATGATCGCACCGCTGAGGATATGGGCGCCCGGCTCCGAGCCCTTCTCAAGGACGACCACGCTGAGCTCCGTGCCTTTCTCTGCAGCTAATTGTTTCAGGCGAATCGCCGTGGACAGACCAGCGGGTCCGCCACCCACTACCACCACGTCATAGTCCATTGACTCGCGTGGGCCATGGGCTTCGATCAAAGCCGCAGTGGTGGATTGACGGGTTTGGTAGCTGCTCATGACTGGGTCTCCGAGGGAACTGCGAAAGCGATGGGACAGAAATAGGGTTTAATCTAACGCGCTGGCAATGCAAAGATTGCATTGTACGGATTGATCGTGAGAGAGCATTAGATGCGAATAACCTTACCCGAAAAGAAGAAACTGGTATTTGAAACAAGGTTCCCCGTGCGATGGGGGGACATGGATGCGATGGGCCACGTGAACAACACGGTCTACTTCAAATACCTTGAACACATGCGCATCGACTGGATGAGCCAGATTGGTTGTCCGCCAGATGCCAAGGGTGAGGGCCCCGTGATCGTGAATGCGTTTTGCAATTTCCACAAACAGCTCACCTATCCCAGCGACGTGCTGGGCAAAATGTTTGTCAGTGACCTCGGACGCAGTACTTTTGACTCATGGTGCACGCTTGAGCGCGTTGATGAACCTGGCGTCATCTATACCTCGGGCGGCGCCACCATGGTGTGGGTGGATTTTCCCGCGCAAAAGTCGGCGCCGTTACCCGATTGGTTGCGCGCCATCGTGGCGTGAGGCCTCGCTTTAGGTCTTTGCTTTGGGTACCCGCCCCATAAGGTAAAACTCGGCATTGGGCATCATGCCTGTGACGCTTGCCATGCGATTTGAGAGTCCAAAAAAGGCGGTGATTGCAGTGATGTCCCACGCATCTTCGTCGTCGAAGCCGTGGGCGTGCAGGGCTTCAAAATCGGCATCGTCAACGGTGTGCGACGCATTGCAGACCTTCATGGCAAAGTCCAACATCGCTTTTTGGCGAGGCGTGATGTCAGCCTTGCGGTAGTTCACCGCGACCTGATCGGCGACCAGCGGTTTCTTTTCGTAGATGCGCAAGATGGCGCCGTGCGCTACCACGCAGTACAAGCACTGGTTCGCAGCGCTGGTGGTGGTGACGATCATCTCTCGGTCACCCTTGGTGAGATTGCCACCCTCCTTGAGCATCAGGGCATCGTGGTAGGCAAAAAACGCACGCCATTCTGCAGGTCGCCGCGCCAAGCCCAAAAACACATTTGGAATGAAGCCCGCTTTTTCTTGAACCTCCAGTATTTTCGACTTCAGGTCGTCGGGCAGGGTGTTGAGGTCTGGCACGGGGTAACGCGGTGTCGATGAAGGCATGACAGCTCCTAAGGGTGGACGTAAGCGAGGCTCAAGTATGCCAAAGTCGGTAAACGTCACCCGCCGGCGTCAGCGCATGGCGAGTTTACTGACCAATTCGGCAGCGGTGCGGGCACTGTATTTACGCATCAATTTAGCCCGATAAATTTCCACGGTGCGTGGGCTGATGGCCAGGCTCTTACCAATCGCCTTGGAGGTCAGTCCCTGCATGAGCAGGGCCGCCACTTCGCGTTCTCGTGGTGTCAGCACGTCGTGCACAGGGCGCTGTGCGCTAAGGTCCTCAAAGCACCAGATGCCGGCGGCGTGCGGGTCGTTGGCAACCAAAGCCCGTCCCATCACATGACACCAAAAGGTCTCGCCGGCAGGGATGCCACCAATGCGGCGCATGATTCGGTTATCGCTGTAGGTGCCGTTTTGATTCAACAGGGGCGCGATTCGCTCCCCTGTGCGCTTGAATTCGTCAGCGCTGGGGTACAGTTGCTCGAAGGTCTGCCCGATCAAAACGACTCGATCGGTGCGAAACATTTGGCACAAGGCTTGGTTGCAGTCCACAATTGTTCGACTGCGCGACAGCGCCATGCCCACGGGCGCGGCTTCGAAAGCGACGCGGTAGTCGATGGCGGTTTGACTGGCGTTAAGGCTAGGGTTCTGCATTAGGCAATTCTACGTAGTCAGATACGTAGTATCGTGTAGGGTGTTGTGAGTTCTTAAATTTTTCCTGTTTCCTTCGAGGAGTTCGCTTGTGAACAAGGTATTTCCCAGTGCCGCAGAGGCGCTAAAAGATGTCGTTGCTGATAACCAGTTAATGGCGGTTGGTGGCTTTGGTTTGTGTGGCATTCCAGAAGCACTGATCGACGCGCTGCGTGACAGTGGAGTTCAAAACCTGTCTGTGATTTCAAATAACGCGGGGGTCGATGGTTTCGGGTTGGGCAAGTTGCTCGAAACCCGTCAGATCAAAAAAATGATTTCGAGCTACGTGGGCGAGAACAAAGAGTTCGAACGCCAGTACCTCGCCGGTGAGTTAGAGCTGGAGTTCACACCTCAAGGGACGTTGGCAGAAAAGCTGCGGGCGGGTGGTGCAGGTATTCCTGCGTTTTTCACCAAGACGGGCGTCGGAACCATGGTTGCCGAGGGCAAGGAAACGCGCGAGTTTGACGGTGAGACTTACGTCATGGAGCGCAGTTTGGTGCCCGACGTGGCACTGGTCAAGGCCTGGCGCGCTGACCGCTCTGGCAACTTGCAGTTCCGTTTGACTGCGCGCAACTTCAATCCTGCCGCAGCGATGGCCGGACGCGTTTGCGTGGTCGAGGTTGAGGAGGTGGTCGAGGTGGGAGCCATTGAGCCGGATGCGGTGCACCTGCCAGGCATCTACGTCCACCGTATCGTGGTTAATGCCACGCCCGAAAAGCGCATCGAGCGCCGCACCCTCACAGAAAAAGCCTAAGGAGTACACCACCATGAGCTGGACACAAGATCAAATGGCTGCCCGCGCGGCGGCGGAACTAGAAGACGGTTTTTACGTGAATCTGGGTATTGGCATACCGACCCTGGTGGCTAACCATGTGCCGAATGACATCGAGGTGTGGCTGCAATCCGAAAACGGTATGTTGGGTATTGGCCCTTTCCCTACCGAAGAGACCGTGGATGCTGACCTGATTAATGCGGGTAAGCAGACCGTCACCACCATCCCCGGTTCGAGCATCTTTGGCAGCCACGACAGCTTTGCCATGATCCGTGGCGGCAAGATCAACCTCAGCATTCTGGGCGCGATGCAGGTCAGCGCCAAGGGGGATCTGGCCAACTGGATGATTCCCGGGAAGATGGTTAAAGGCATGGGCGGCGCCATGGACTTGGTGGCTGGCGTGAAGCGTGTGATCATTTTGATGGAGCACGTGGCACGCAAAAAAGACGGGACCGAGGATCTCAAGATCCTACCCGAGTGCACCTTGCCCCTCACTGGCGTGGGCGTTGTGAATCGCATCATCACTGACTTGGGCGTGATGGACGTCACCCCAGAGGGTCTGAAGCTGGTGGCTTTGGCCGACGGCGTGACCCGTGAGTTTATTCAGAGCAAGACGGGTGTTCCGCTTATTTGATGGGTTGGCGGCGTTCGCGTAATCGACGCCGCCTTTTCAACCAAATCACAGCCGCCCACACCCAAGTGGTGAGCAGGTAGACCGCAATGCCTGCGGCGCTGGCCAAAATCGCCAGTCCCAAGATCAGTGGTTTGCCCAGCGCTGTGATCCGCCCCCAGATGTTGCGAATGTGGTCGCCAATGCTGGCGGCGTCTGAGGGCGTCGCTGGGGTTTCATGCAATCGCTGCAAGCGGGCTTCCAGCACCTCGGGCGCGCGTTCGGGCGCATCGCCGCGGTGCAACAACCAATCCCCCAATTTGTAGGCGCCGAAGTAAACCGGACCAAAAGTCACTGGGTTGGTTACCAGGGTGCTACCAATGGCAACGGGCAGGTTAGCGCGCAACACCACGGCTGCCGTCGCCGCCAGTGGTATCTGTGCAATCGGCACGAGCAATCCAAAAAACAGGCCCAGCGCGAGCCCGGCAGCGATGCCTTTGCGGCTCATGTGCCACAACCTCGGATGCGTCAATGCGGGCCCCATCCAGCGTAACCAGCGATTGGTTTGGATGCTTTCCCGGGTGGGAAGTGATTGGGCGATACGACGAATCATGGGGCTCTATTCTGCCGTGATAAATGGTCGGAAAAATGGGGGGCACTTATTTATCGAGCGACAATAGGGGCATGAGTGAAAAACGTTGGCAAGATGTGTTGTTTTCGCAGGGTTTTGGCACCCGCCGTGTTTGTTTGGGGTTGATCCAGCAGGGTTTAGTCGCTCACCAGGGTATCAGGGTGACCGACGATGCCGAATGGGTTGAAACCGACAACCTGCAATTTACGGTGCAAGGTGAGACGTGGCCGTACCACGAACAGGCCTACCTGATGCTGCATAAGCCTGCGGGTACGGAATGCTCGCAAAAGGCCAGTTTGTATCCCAGTATCTATACCCTGCTGCCAGGGCCGCTGCGTCAGCGGGGCGGCGGTGCCGCTGCGGGCGTGCAGGCAGTTGGGCGCCTTGATCAAGACACCACGGGTCTTTTGATTTTGTCCGACGACGGTAAGTTCATTCATCGCCTGACCTCGCCAAAACACCACGTCCCCAAGGTGTACGAAGTGACCACCAAGCATCCGATTGATGCCGATCAAATCAGCCGGCTGGTCGCTGGCGTGGTGTTGGATGACGACCCCAAACCCGTCGCTGCGCATGCCGCCGAACAAACCGGCACGCATACGCTGAAACTGACGCTGACCCAGGGCAAGTATCACCAAGTGAAGCGGATGTTGGCTGCGGTGAGCAACCGGGTTGAAGGGCTGCATCGCAGCCAAATCGGCAGTCTCACCTTGGCTGATTTGCCTGAAGGGCAATGGCGCTGGTTAACCGCCGACGAAGTGAAGGCTGTCAGCGCCAAGGCCTAACGAGGCGCGGGCGCTGACGCAGCCTGTGCGCTTACATCAGCAGGTGCTCGCCAGCGTTGTCGCCGCCCAAGATAACGTAGTTCACACGGCGTATATCCAGTAGCTTGGTGCCGCCAGCGTACGAGATCGAGCTCTGGATGTCTTGCTCCATCTCGATGAGGGTGTTGGCCAATTGGCCTTTGACAGGCTCCAAAATCCGCTTGCCCTCAACGTGCTTGTACTCGCCTTTGTTGAAGTCGCTGGCTGAACCGTAATACTCTTTAAACAACTTGCCATCCACCTCGACGGTAGCGCCCGGGCTTTCCTCGTGGCCCGCCAACATGGAGCCGATCATCACCATGGAGGCACCGAATCGGATGCTCTTGGCGACATCGCCATGCTCGCGGATACCGCCGTCGGCGATGATGGGTTTGGTCGCTACACGGGCGCACCACTTGAGCGCCGACAGCTGCCAGCCGCCCGTACCAAAGCCTGTTTTCAGTTTGGTGATGCACACCTTGCCGGGGCCAATGCCCACTTTGGTGGCATCAGCGCCCCAGTTTTCGAGGTCGATCACGGCCTCAGGGGTACCCACATTACCTGCGATCACAAACGCTTTCGGCAAGTGCTCTTTGAGGTAACCGATCATCTTTTTCACGCTGTCAGCATGGCCGTGGGCGATGTCGATCGTGATGTATTCTGGTGTGAGGCCTGCAGACTTAAGCTGATCAACAGTGGCGTAGTCAGGGGCTTTGACGCCCAACGAGATGGAGGCAAACACGTCCTTGCTGTGCATCTCGCGCACAAACGCCACGTTGTCGAGATCGAACCGATGCATCACATAGAAATAGCCGTTTTTGGCCATCCACTCGCAGATCGATTCGTTGACCACGGTCTTCATGTTGGCGGGTACAACGGGGATTCGGAAGGTGCGCTCACCCAGTTGGACGCTGGCATCGCATTCTGAGCGGCTTTCCACGCGGCATTTGCGTGGCAAGAGCAAAACATTGTCGTAATCAAAAATTTCCATGGCTGGTTCCCAAGTTCCTAAAACTGACAAAAAGGATGTGCACACAAAGAACCGCAGATTGCGGCGTGCGCAGAGCACTTGGTTTGTCGACCGGCCATAAAAAAACCGGACGTCAAAAAACTTGGGCCCGGTGTCTGATTTTACCGAATTTTCCTCGGGGTGGAGGACCAAAAGAAAACCAAAATCGACGAAAGAGCTTTCTACAATGGATGGATGTCGCTTTTATCGTCACTGAATCCCGAACAGGCCCAAGCGGTCACTCTGCCTAACGAGCATGCCTTGATCCTGGCGGGTGCGGGCTCTGGCAAAACCCGGGTGTTGACGACCCGGATTGCTTGGTTGCTAGAAACCGGGCAAGTCAGTCCCGGCGGTATTTTGGCCGTAACGTTTACCAATAAGGCCGCCAAAGAGATGATGGCGCGTCTGAGCGCGCAGCTGCCCGTTAATGTGCGCGGCATGTGGATCGGCACATTCCATGGGTTGTGCAATCGGTTTTTGCGCGCCCACGCACAGTTGGTCGGGCTGCCGCAGACGTTTCAAATACTCGACTCGCAAGACCAACTGTCCGCCATGAAGCGGTTGTGTAAGCAATACAAGATTGACGCCGAACGCTTCCCACCAAAGGAGTTGGTTTGGTTTGTAGCAGGCGCCAAGGAAGATGGTTTACGACCTGGCGATATTGAGGTTCGCGACCCCGACACCCGAAAAAAAGTGGAGATTTACGAGCTCTATGAGGCCCAGTGCCAACGCGAGGGCGTCGTTGACTTTGGCGAATTGATTTTGCGCAGCTACGAGCTGTTACGCGATAACGCGGCGGTGCGTGCGCACTACCAGCGTCGATTCCGGCATTTGTTAGTCGATGAGTTTCAGGATACCAACCGCCTGCAATACGAATGGTTAAAGCTGCTTGCGGGCGGTGATAACGCCATGTTGGCTGTGGGCGATGATGACCAAAGCATTTACGCCTTCCGTGGTGCACGTGTGGGCAATATGGCTGATTTTGTAAGGGAGTTTGGCGTCAAGCACCAAATCAAGTTGGAGCACAACTACCGCAGTTGCAGCAACATCTTGGATACCGCCAACACGCTGATCAGCCACAACCGCCAACGCTTAGGAAAGAATCTGCGGACCGAGGCGGGCGAGGGCGAATTGGTGCGAGCCATGGAAGCGCCTTCAGACTACGCCGAAGCGGATTGGTTGATGGATGAAATCAAGCAACTGGTTCGTGACGGGATGCCGCGCCAAGAGATGGCCGTTCTCTACCGCAGTAACGCCCAGAGCCGGGTGATTGAGACGGGGTTGTTCAACAACAGCATCCCGTATCGGGTCTATGGTGGTTTGCGATTTTTTGAACGGGCCGAAATCAAAAACGCGTTGGCCTATCTCCGCCTGATTGAAAATCCCCGCGATGACACCAGTTTCCTGCGCGTGGTGAACTTTCCGCCCCGTGGTATCGGGGCACGCAGTGTCGAGCAGTTGCAAGATGCCGCAGCCAGCCACGGCTGCGCCTTGTCTGACGCGGTAGATGCTGTCGCCGGTAAAGCGGGGACCAATTTGCGCGCCTTTGTTGCGAAGATCGACGTCATGCGTGAGCAGTCGGTTGGTAAAAATTTGCGCGACATCATCGAAATGGTGATTGACCAATCGGGGCTGGTGACGCATTACGAAACCGAACGTGAGGGCCAGGACCGCGTCGAAAACTTGGGCGAATTGGTCAACGCCGCCGAAAGTTTTGTGACGCAAGAGGGCTTTGGCAAAGAGGCTGTCGCGCTACCCGAGGATGATGTGCGGGTTAACGCCGAGTTGCAGGCGCTTAATGCGCACCTCGATACCCATTTTCCTGCGCCCGAGACAGCGTTTGATGACAGCTTGCCGTTTGAGGCACTGGCAACCGAGCGTCCCAGTGTTGGGGTGCCGCCACCGGATGCCGAGACCGGTGAGGTCCTGTCGCCGTTGGCTGCGTTCCTGACTCACGCGGCGCTCGAGGCGGGTGATAACCAGGCCTCGACGGGGCAAGATGCGGTGCAGTTGATGACGGTGCACGCTTCCAAGGGTTTGGAATTTGATGTGGTTTTCATCACGGGTTTGGAAGAGGGTCTCTTCCCCAATGAGCGTGCCTTAGCGGATTTCGATGGTCTAGAAGAGGAGCGTCGGCTCATGTACGTTGCCATCACCCGCGCCCGCAAGCGCTTGTACCTCACGCACGCACAAACGCGCATGCTGCACGGGCAAACGCGTTACAACATTCGCAGTCGGTTCTTCGATGAGTTGCCCGAAAACACGCTGAAGTGGTTGTCACCGCCACGCAGCCAGTTCGCGAGCCCGATGTCACCCGGCGGTTTCGCCCGTGGGCCGCGCGAGCCTGCACCCGCTTGGTCACCCGCCTGGCATGGGGATGCCGTGACGGCCTCACCCGAGCCCACCTCCCGCGGTGAGGCCGCGGCGGGGATTCGAACCGGGGTGGGGGTTTTCCACGCCAAGTTTGGCGAGGGACGTGTGCTGGCGGTGGAGGGTCAGGGTAATGACGCACGTGCCCAGGTGAACTTCCCGCGACATGGCACCAAGTGGCTGGCCCTCAGTGTGGCCAAGCTCACGGTGGTCGATTAGGCCTGGGTATCGACCCGGTGTTCGATCACAAAGCTGTCGCGGTAGGTCAGGTAAATCGACGCGAAAAACATGGCCGCCAGCAACATGCCCAGTGGGGCCACCAGCGCGGCGATCATGCCAGGCCCGCCCAAGCCTGAAACCACAGTGACCACCACCAAGCTGACCATCGAGAACAGGACAAACCAGCTGGCCATGTAAATCAGCATTGCCCCCTTGTTTTTCCAGCATGCAGCAAGGCTGAAAAACATGCTTTTCGCTGGCGGCACGTCATGCCAAAAAACCAGAGCGGGTGCGTGCCAAAACATCGCACCGAGTGGGAAATAAAGCAACGTGCCGACCCACATGGCTTGGTAAAAGCCATCGGAATCAATCATTTCCTGGGTAATGGGCTCCCCGAATAAGTAGACCTTGGCAAATGAGCCGCCGTCCATCACCACCGTCGCACCGATCAGCAACAAGAACGCTACCGCGTAGAGCGCCCCCAGGTGCAGCATCGCTTGGCTCTTGGCTTTACCGTGCATGAATGCCGAGAATAAAACTTTGGGCATCGGGAACGTCCCCGCAAGGGCGAGTGCAGCCGCTTGCATCAGCCCCAATGTGGCAGCCGGCAATACGATCAGGGCCAGTGCACCGCCGATCACAGGGACCATGGTGACGACCGATAAGATACCCATGAACAGGAAAAACAGTCCACCCAGCGCTAACGGTTGTTTGAAAAAAACACGAACCCCTTCACGGACCCACTGGGCACCGGCTCGGGGCGTCACAAGATTAAGTTTCATAGGTCAACAGGGTGCAGCCGTCGCTGCGTGATGATGCGCTCAAAGTGGGTCGGGTCGTGTGGTGTCAATAAGCTGGCTTCACGTGGGAGGTAATAGTCCCACAAACGTGAAATCCAGAACCGCAGTGCAGCCGCACGAAGCATAGGGTTAATCAGGGCGCGCTCTGCCGCTGTGAGGGGGCGTACCGTTTGGTAAGCCGTCAACATAGCCGATAAGCGCGCATCATCCCACTGACCTGTTGAAAGATCGGTGCACCAATCGTTCAAGCACACGCACAGGTCAAACAGCCAACGGTCGTTACCGGCAAAGTAGAAGTCGAAGATACCCGTGAGCGTGTCCCCGTCAAACATAGCGTTGTCGCGGAACAGGTCAGCGTGCACTGGCCCCGCTGGTAAAGCCGCATAGGCGGGTTGCTGTTGGGTGTGGTTTTGGAACGCCAGCTCTTGCCCCAGCATGGCTGCTTGCGCTGGGGTCAGGTGCGGCAAGATCTCAGGGACGGTGTCGTTCCACCAACCCAGCGCGCGCAGGTTGGGTTGGTGCATGGCGAAGTCAGCACCCGCCAAATGCATGCGAGCAAGGGTGTCGCCCAACGCTTGACAGTGGTGTGCGGTAGGGGCCAATTGGCTCTTGCCACTGAGCTTACTCACTACAGCCGCTGGTTTACCTGCGACCGTGTGCAGTATTTCGCCGTCCGCGTTCGCAACCGGCGCGGGGACGGCCAAGCCTTTACCCGCGAGGTGTTGCATCAGCCGCAGGTAGTAGGGCAGTTGTTCGTGGCTGAGCCGCTCAAACAAGGTCAGCACGTAGGTTTCAGTTTGCCCCTCAGTGTCGACCGTCATGAAGAAGTTGCTGTTCTCAATGCCGCCGCTGATGCCTTCTAGCGCGGTGAGCTTGCCCAGCTGTAGCGCGGCCACGAGCGTTTGGGCTTCGGCATCAGAAACGTCGGTGTAAACGGCCATAAAAAATGTGCAAACGATAAAAATGCAAAAAACAGCCGAAGCTGCATTCGCCATTGTAGGGCTTGCGCATAATGTGAACTATGACGATATCCAAATCCGAAAAAACCCTTGTCCTGGTCGATGGCTCGAGTTATCTCTACCGTGCTTTTCATGCCATGCCGGATCTGCGCGTTGATCGAAATGACCCCCAAAGTGCACCCACAGGCGCTGTACGCGGGATGATCAACATGATGCAGTCACTCAGTCGTGACATTGCCAGCGACCACGCGGTGTGTGTCTTTGATGCGCCCGGAAAGACCTTTCGGGATGACTTGTACCCGGATTACAAAGCCAACCGGTCACCTATGCCCGATGATTTGCGGGCGCAAATTGAGCCGGTTCATGAGATTGTCAAACTGATGGGGTGGCCACTGCTGATGGTGCCAGGTGTCGAGGCCGACGACGTCATCGCGACCTTGGCCAAAACCGCTGCTGCGCAGGGTTTTGAAGTCATCATTTCAAGCGGTGACAAGGATTTGAGCCAGTTGGTGGATGCGCGCATCACAGTGGTCGACACCATGAATGGCAAGCGTCGCGATGTAGCCGGCGTGACGGCCGAATTTGGGGTTCCCCCCGGCTTGATGATCGACTATCAGACGTTGGTCGGTGACACGGTGGATAACGTACCGGGTGTTGCGAAAGTCGGCCCGAAGACAGCGGCCAAATGGTTGGTGGAATACGGCTCGCTGGAAAACTTGCTGGCGCATGCCGATGAGATTAAAGGGGTGGCTGGCCAAAATTTACGCGACGCGGTGGCTTGGTTGCCCAAAGGGCGCGCTCTGGTGACCATGCGCACCGATTGCGACCTCAGTACAGAGCTACCTTCATGGCCAGATGTGGAGGGCGTACGCAAGCAAGTACCCGATGAAGCGGCCCTGATGGCGTTCTACGAGCGCATGGGTTTCAAGAGCTTGATCAATAAGGGCACGGCCCCTCCGGCGGCCGCACGGACTTCTGGTCGCTCAGGCGATTTATTTGCGCCGACGCCTCCTGAGGAATCCCCCATCGCCGTGACGTCGGCCGTAACCGGCGATGTGCAATACACCACGGTGCTCGACCACGCGAGCTTGCAGCAATGGGTCACGCGGTGCATGGCCGCTGATTTGGTGGCTATCGATACCGAGACCACCGCTTTGAATCCCTTACAGGCTCAATTGGTGGGTATCAGTCTGAGCATCCAGCCCGGCGAGGCGGCCTACATTCCAGTGGGTCACGAGTACCCCGGGGCACCTGATCAACTCCCGCTCGCTGACGTTTTGTCCGCCTTGCGGCCTTGGCTTGAGGACCCCACCCATGCCAAGCTGGGCCAACACGTGAAATACGACCGGCACGTGTTTGCCAACCATGGCGTTGAGGTGCAAGGTTATCGCCACGATACCATGCTGCAAAGTTATGTTTTGGAGGTCCATCGACCGCACGGCCTTGAAAGCTTGGCGGAGCGGCACGTGGGTCGAAAAGGTCTGACTTACGAGGACCTGTGCGGCAAAGGGGTCAACCAAATCAGCATTGCGCAGGTGGATATCGCGCAGGTTACGCAGTACGCCTGCGAGGACGCTGACCAATGTCTGGATGTACATCTTGCCCTGTGGCCGCGCATACAAGCAGTACCCGGTTTGATGCGTATTTACGAGCTGGAGATCGAGAGCAGTGAGGCCTTGTTCCGCATCGAGCGCAATGGCGTTCGCATCGATGCGCCAACGCTGTCCAAGCAGAGTCATGAATTAGGTCAGCGTATTTTGGCTCTGGAGGCCGAAGCCCACGCACTGGCTGGTAAGCCGTTCAATTTGGCATCCCCCAAACAGATTGGTGATATTTTCTTCAATCAATTGGGACTGCCAGTGGTGAAAAAGACCGCCAGTGGCGCGCCCAGCACGGATGAAGAAGTGCTTGAGAAACTCGCCGCTGACTACCCGTTACCGGCGCGCATCCTCGAGCATCGCGGGCTGGCAAAGCTAAAGAGCACCTACACCGACAAACTGGCCGGTTTGGCAGACCCCCGAACGGGGCGCGTGCACACCCACTACGCGCAGGCAGTTGCCGTTACCGGGCGTTTGTCGAGCAATGACCCGAACCTCCAAAATATCCCCATCCGAACCGCAGAGGGGCGCCGCGTCCGTGAGGCCTTTGTTGCCCCCGAGGGGCGGCTGATCGCGAGTGCCGATTACTCTCAAATCGAGTTGCGCATCATGGCCCATCTGAGTGAGGATGCGGCGCTGATTCGCGCCTTCCAAGAGGGCTTAGACGTACACCGTGCCACGGCAGCTGAGATATTCAACGTCGGTGTAGACCAAGTGAGCAGTGAACAGCGGCGGTATGCAAAGGTGATCAATTTCGGCCTGATTTACGGCATGAGCGCGTTCGGGCTGGCGCGTAATTTAGGGATCGATAACACCGCCGCGAAAAACTACATCCAAACCTATTTCGCCCGTTATCCTGGCGTGCGGCAATACATGGATAACACCCGTGATCAAGCAAAAGCTCAGGGCTACGTCGAGACGGTTTTTGGTCGGCGTTTGTACCTTCCCGAGATCAACTCACCAAACGGTCCGCGGCGGGCAGGAGCCGAGCGGGCGGCCATCAATGCGCCCATGCAGGGAACGGCCGCCGATCTGATCAAGATGAGCATGTTGAAAGTTCAGGCGACGCTGGATACAGTTCAAAACGGCGTGCTCATGATCATGCAGGTGCACGATGAGTTGGTGTTTGAGTTACCAGCTGATCAGATCGATTGGGTGCGCGACGTGGTGCCCGACCTGATGGCCTCTGTGGCAACCCTGCGCGTCCCGTTGTTGGCCGAAGTGGGTGTGGGTAATAACTGGGAACAAGCGCACTGATCGGTTTAATGGCAGACTTTTAGACGCGTTCTTTTTAACCAAATGAGGAAAACCATGTCAAACCCTTATGCCGATAACGTATCCGATGCGAAGTCTTTATTAAACGGTGGTGAGGCCACCCTGAACCGGAGGAAAGCCATGATTGCAACGCTGGGTGTGGGCTACGCCGCATCGGTGATTCCTGAGTTGTCGCATGCCGC